>JBIJCD010000157.1:0-7616 GCA_044344895.1 Pirellulales bacterium
CGCGCGGGGCCGAGCCACCGCGGCACGAGCCGGGCGGCCGCGGCGAGGGCGGCAGCGGCGGCCAGTTCGGCGGCCAGCACCGCCAGTGGCAGCCAGGGCAGGCCGCGGAGCCACTCGCCGATGCCTCGCAGCCGTGAGTCAGCGGCGTCGGGGAGCGTCCGTTCCGGCCAGTCGATCCAACGTGACGTGACGGCATCCGGTGGCAGGAACGTCACGGCCGCATGGACAAGATAGAAGCTGAGCAGCAGCGAGACCCACCGCGGCACGGGCTGCGCCGCCACCGTCTGGCTGCGCGAACCCGCGCGGCCGTGGTCAGCATGGTCGCGAAGGCTTGCCAGGATCGTGCGCTTGGTCGCATCCCAGCGGGCCGCGTCGGCCGACCATGACGTCGTCCAGCAGCCCATGATCATCCCCAGCAGGTCACCGAAGCAGACGCCGACCAGCCACGGCAGCCGCTCGAGGCAGCTGGCCGGATCACGGCGCAAGAGCGGGATGATGACCGCGGGCACCACGCCCACCAGGAGAATCAGCGCGAAACCCTTCTCGAACAGCACCGCGGGCGCGACCAGGAGTCGGAACGGCTCCCCCGCGAGGTGGTCAGCGATCCCGCCATTGGCTGGCTCCGCCGCGGCCGGTACATTCGCCAATCGCTCGCCTGCGATCCGATCGATCGCCGCGATGTCGGCCGCGGTCAGATCCTCGAGAAATCCGTTCGCGAGCGCCGCCTGCGCAGGGTGCGACGGATCGGTGACGGCGCCGACACCCCGTAGAAAGGTCGTCAACCGGTGGAGCGAGGCCCACCAGCCGCGGCGCGACGTGCCGAGCGCCACGTAGTGCACCGTGATCGCCGCGAAGAGCAGCATCACCGTGGCGCCGAGCAGCACCTGGGTGAGCGGATCCTCGTCGAGAAACAGCCCCTGCAGGCCGAAGTCGGAGCCCAGCACGCCCCAAATCACCAGGATCAGGGTGGCGGTGAGCAGGAAGTGGAACGGGTAATCCACGCCCCACAGCAGGAAGTCGCGGACCGGCCGAAAACCGCGGAAGTCGAGCCGCCACAGCAGGGTCGCGAGGCCGAGGCAGAGCAGGATGCGGAAGATGTCCATCGCGGCACCTCTGCGGCTCACGCCGGCCGATGCGGCGACGTGCCCCGACCGCCGGTAAGGATAGGCCCGGCCGGGGTGGCGATTCAACGCGCCAGTGGAAGTGGCCTGATCACGGACCTAAGATCCGGCGACCTGCAGGGGCACCTTGGTGCCGCGCGCGTCGCGGGAGACGTCGAGTGTCGTTGCGGATCCACAGCCTGACCGGTCACGCCACGGCGGCCGTCATCGTGTTCTGCGCGATCGGCTCCGCCGACGAGTTGCCATCCGGCACGGCGGCCACTGGGCTGTTCGCGCAGCTGGTGCAGCCCGACCGGGAAGAAGTCGCTCGGGCGCGCCGCGACGTGCAGGCCGCGCTTGAGGCCCTCCGTCGCCAGCTGGGTGAGCGGGCGATCGGAGTCGTTCTGGAGGAGGAGCTCGAGGTCGAGGCACTTGCGGCGGAGCTGGCACGACCGCAGCTCGACGCGGCCGCCCTCGGCAGCCTGGAACGGCCGCTCCGCCGCGTCGTCCCGGGCCCGATGCAGGAGTCGGTCGATCGACTCCGAAGCGTTCTGGTGCGGCTCGCGCGGCTGGTGCGGCTCGGCCCCGAGGGCATCGCTGTCGCCAGGCAGTCTGCCGCGGTGCTCGTGGCGCACGATCGCGGCGTGCCAGTCGACACGGCTGTGGACGCCGACCTGCGGCTCGCGTTCCAGACGCTGTCGGCGGTCGTCCCTGACCGCGACGGCGTGGCGTCGCTCCGCCGGCGGGTGTCGTCGCCGAACGCGTCGACGTACGTGAGCAGGGCGTTCGTCGAGTTCGTCTCGCCCCGGCGGATCGAGCAGCCCGTCGAGTTTCGGGAGACGAAGGGCGGCGCGACGATCATCGGCACGGGCCGGGTCGCGGTGGCGTTGCGGGCGACCGCCCCGGCGAGCGCCCGGTCCAATGCGATCACGCTGCACGCCGCCGGCGGCGGTTCGATCGCCGCGACGGCCGATCGACGCCGCGTGCACGTTCGGGCCAGCGCCGCGCCCCGGCTGACCGGCGCGATGCAGATCGACCTGCTGCCCGACCGCGTGCAGGCCGGGCCGCCACGGATCGCCGCGGCCTTCCACACCAGCCTGGCCGGCGTGCGGATCGACGGGCCGTTGGGCGGCTGTCGGCTCGTGCAGCGGCTGGCGTCACAGGCGATCGAGCAGTCGCTCGCGGCCAACGACCCGCTCGTGGCCCGCAGGATCGAGGTGGCGGTGGCCCGGCGGGTCGAGGAGGAAGGGCACTCACTCGCGCAGCGGATCAACGGTCTGTTGCGGCACGGCATCTGGGAGCGGCTGGCGGCCCTCGATTACGTTCCCGAAGTGCGATCCTGGAACGACTCTCGCGGGCTGCACGCGGAGACCTTCTACGCGCATGACGACGAGCTGGGGGCACTGTGGCCGCCACCGGCGATCCCGTCGGCCGAAGCGGGACGGCTGGACGTCGTCAGCCGGGTGCACGAGTCGGCGATCAACAACACGTTCTCGTCGCTCGGCGGCCTCGCTCTCGACGAGAACACGGTGCGAGGCATCTGGGAAGTGCAGCTGAAACTCACGAGCCCGGAGTGGGAGGGGCTGGCCGCCGGCCGCGTCCCGGCGGTCGTCACCTTCGCCGAGCGGGAGCCCGTGGTCGTCCGGCTGCAGGATCTGGGGGCGGACGTGACCCTGCGGGTGACATCCTGCACGGTCGAGGGGCGCGTCGGGGATACATCGCCTAGGGAGATCAGGTTCCGCTACCAGTTGGAGCGGGATGCGACGGGGATGCGGTTCGTTCGCCAGCCGTTCGATTACGCGGGGACGGTGCCGGCGGACACGGCCGCCGCCTGGGAGGCGGCGCTTGGCCTGTTTTTTCCCCGGGAGATCGTGCCGCTGCCACGGTACCGACCGTCGGGGTTCTCGCAGTATCTGCGGACGACCCACCTCGACGTCTCGCAGGGCTGGCTCACCGTGGGCGGGTCACGGGTCGAGCAAGCGCTGAGCGCGGATGCCGGCGTGGCGGCTGTAGCCGTGGGCGAGGTGCGGCGATGATGCGGCCAGTGTGGCGAACACGTGGCGTGCGGTATGGCGCGGCGGCTGTCCTGCTCGCCGCCCTGACAGTGGGGCCGGCTGCGGCTCAGCCCCCGGTCAGGCTCGATGCCGCGGCGCTGGAGGGCACGTTCGCGCCGATGGAGCTTCTCCTCTGCTTCATGGGAAAAGGCTCCTGCCTGCCCTATGACGCGGGCGTGCTCCACGAGGCCTATGCCCGCCTGCCGGCGATCCGCGCGGGCCGAACGATCGTGGCCGGCAACAGCAGCGGTGCGATCCCGGCCGGGTTTTTCTGCTGCCACGGGTTCAGTGACGCCACGGTCCGTCACGCCGAGGAGCGGCTCAAGACCGGAAACCGCGACGCGGTGCGGAACATGGAAAACGTCACCACGAAGATCTCCAAGCTTTCCCGGGGCCAGTCGACCGAGATCGAGCACGCGGATCTTCGCGAGTTCGTGGCGTTTGCGCTGGGTGTCGAGTCGTGGCGCGACACCCGCGACATCGCCGAGATCGTGCGTCGCAGCACGGCCAGCCCCCGGTACCCTTGCCTGATCGTCGCCTGCAACCTGGAGGTGCTCGAGGATCGCAATCCCGAGGATGCGTTCTCGCCGGGCCGCCTCAAGGAGTTCGACTACGGGACGATGCAGGTGTCGTGGAAGCCGGCCGTGCATGCCTACTACCAGAGGCATCCCGATCGCTTCCGTCGCGACCATCCGCATCTCGTGCTCGGGCCGGAGCGCCGCATCGGCAGCGGCGTGACGTTTTTCGTCGATCAGTCGCTGTACGACCTGCTCTCGAGAATCCCGGCGGCGGAGCGGATCGCCGACCTGCGGCTGATGACCGACGCCGCCGACGTGGCGCTGGCGATCCTCGCGAGCGCCTCGGAGCCGACCTATTTCCCGGTGGTCGTCGATCCGCATCCGGAGCGGATCTTGCCGGCCGGCGGCCGGACGAACATTCTGGAGAGCGTGCGCCGGCGGGCGTATTACGGGGGCTATATCATCTCGATGCCGGGCCAGGAGGTGCGGCGAATGCTGCCCGGCATCCGCGTCCTGGGCACCGGGTGGCGGCACAATCCGCTCGTGGCCCGCACGCTGTTGCGCAACTGGCTCCTGGCCGACTGCGAGGAAGTGGCGCTGCGGAGCGAGTGGTGGGCCGACCTCGAGATCAATCCCGACGCGGAATTCGAGAGTCACATCGAGGTGCGCGACCTCAGCGGGCAGCAGGAATATGAGTTTGGGCTGCGGCGGGCCCGCGAGATTTTCGACCGCGGCGGCGGCCTGCCGAAATTCGTCAAGCAGCCGCGGTTCAGTTATCCCGCCCCGGCGGCGATTCCGCCGGCGACACCCCGCGAGGCCACGTTCACCGGAGCCGTCGGGCCGCACGGCGAGCCGACGCTGGCCACGATGCGCGGCCTCGGCCCACTCATGGATCCGCCGGTCCGAGACCCCTGAGCCGCGCAGACGTCGACGAGTTCTGGCCCTCGTCTCGCTGCCGTGGAGCACCAGCGAGTAGATGCCCGCCAAGCAAAAACTGCAGGCTGCGGCGTTGCGCGTGGAGCCGCCGCGCCGGGGCTTCGCTCGAGCTCTGTCAGAGGCGCTCTAGCCCGCTGCCAGCCCGGCGAGCACGTCGGCCGCAGCCGCGACCGTGGCCTCGATGTCGGCGTCGGTGTGCCGGCTCGAGAAGAAGAGCGCCTCGTACTGGCTGCACGGCAGATAGATGCCGCGGTCGATCATGCCCCAGAAGAAGGCGGCGTACCGCCCCGTGTCGCTCTTCGAAGCGGTCTGCCAGCCGGTCACCGGAAACGGCTCGTCGCCGGGCTGGAAGAACATCGTCATCATGCTGCCCACGCGGGCGATCCAGGCGCTGATGCCGGCCTGCGCCGCCGCCGCTCGGAAGCCCTGCTCCAGCCGCGCACCGTGCCGTTCGAGCTGGGCGTAGGGCGGATGCTCGCGAAGCTCCTCGAGCGTGGCCGTGCCGGCCGCCACGGCGAGCGGATTGCCCGAAAGCGTGCCCGCCTGGAACACTTTCCCCGCCGGCAGCACGTGGTCCATCACGTCGCGGCGGCCGCCATACGCGCCCAGCGGCAGCCCGCCACCCACGATCTTGCCGAGCGTCGTGAGGTCGGGCGTGACACCGAGGATCGCCTGCGCGCCGCCGTAGGCGAGCCGGAAGCCGGTCATCACCTCGTCGAACACCAGGAGCGATCCGTGGGCCTGCGTGAGCCGTCTCGCCGCGTCGAGAAACTCCCGCGACGGCACCACGAGGCCCATGTTGCCCACCACCGGCTCCATGAGCACGGCGGCGATCGCGTCGCCCCTGGCCCGGAAGGTGGCCTCGAGACCTGCCGTGTCGTTGTATTCGAGGACGAGCGTGTCCTTGGCGGTGCCCGCCGTCACGCCTGGCGAGTCGGGCGCGCCAAGCGTGGCGGCGGAGGATCCGGCGGCGACGAGCAGGCTGTCGACGTGGCCGTGGTAGTTGCCGGCGAATTTGATGATCAGGTCGCGGCGAGTGAATCCCCGGGCCAGCCGCACGGCGCTCATGGCGGCCTCCGTGCCGGAGCTGACCATCCGCACCTTTTCGATCGAGGGCACCGCGTGGACGATCAGATCCGCCAGCCGGCTCTCGGCTTCGGTCGGCGCGCCGTAGCTCGTGCCGGTTTCGAGCGCGGCTGCGATCGCCGCCACGACCCGGGGATGTCGATGACCGAGGATCATCGGGCCCCAGGAGCCGATGTAGTCGAGGTAGACGTTGCCGTCGATATCGGTGAGCCGCTGGCCGTCGGCTGTGGCGAAGAAGATCGGCTCGCCGCCGACGCCGCCGAACGCGCGGGCCGGCGAGTTGACGCCGCCGGGGATCAGGTCGCGGGCGCGGGCGAAGGCGGCCCGGCTGGCGGCGCGGCGGTCGGCGTGCAATTGGTGGGGGGCGGTTGGCATGGCGTCATTCGCTCTGCGGGGGAGTGTCGCTCGTCGGTTTCGCGGTGGGGGCCGCATCCGGCACGGACTCGGCCGGAGCTGCGGTCTCGTCGGCTGCGAGCAGCCGACGAGCCTCGGCCACGGATTCCGCCGCGTGGGGCCGAGTTGAGTAGACGTCGACGACGCCCTGCAGCAGCTCTCGCCGCTTCGCGGCCGTTCGTTTCGCCGTTGCCGGGTTGACCGCAGTCGCGGCCTGCTCGGACAGTGCTTGTGCCTCGGCGAAGATCTTCGCGATCCTGTCGGCGTCATCCCGTTGCTCGGCCTCCACGGCGGCCGCGAGCCGCGACACCTGGCGGCGGGCCAGGTCGATCCACAGCGACGTTTCCGCGTCGACCGGTGCGCCGACGCCCGGCCGCGCGTGCACGGAGAGCAGGCCCTGCAGCGCCTGCAGGAATGCCGACGGCCCGTTTTCTTCCGCGGCGATCGCGGCCCGGTAGTCGCGTTCGATCGGCGTGAGTCCCCTGTCACCTCGCCGGGGGCGGCGGGCGCGGCGGTCGAGCTGATCGAGGTCGAGCGACTTCTTGAGGTCACGGACGGCGGCGGCCCGCGCATCGTCGGGGTACCGGTCGAGAAACCGCTCGATCGGTGCGCGGGCGTCGCGGACATCGGCGTTCGGGTCGTTGGCGATCGCCATGATCCGGTCGTGGAGGGTGTCTGCCGACGGCGGTGAGAGCAGGACCCACGCGGCGGCGATCATGATGGCTGTGATGCCACCGGCGGCCAGCCATTGCCAGATGGCGTTTTGCATCCGCTCGCGTCGCGCCTGCTCCTCCTCGGCACGCTCGTAGTCCTCGACAGTCACATGGCGGTTGCGGGGGCCGCGGCCGACCAGCGTCGTCGCCGAGGCCACGTCAGTCGGCAGGCGCGATCCGGCGGCGGAGGCGGCGGTCGCGGCCGTGCCGAAATTTCCGACCAACGACTGCGTGGGTGTCGTGGCGTAGACGCTCTGCTCGGTCCGGCCGTCGGCAGGCTGGCGGGCCGCCGGCATGTCCTGCGTCGGGGCCAGCGGATCGGGGCCACGCGGCCGCGGCGGCGACGCGGCCGGCGGTGCGACCGCGGGTTTTGTCGGCGCCGGACCCGGTTTGCGGCTGGCTGGATCGATGGGGGCCGTGGGCCGGTTGCTTCGCTCGAGCGCCGTCGGGGGCGGTGCGGGCGGTTGAGGTCGCGGCTTGGAAGAGTTCGCCGGAGCGGCTGGTCGAGCGTCGGCCGGTGGCTGGGTGGTTGGCTTCGTGGACACGGGCCCTGCCGCGGCCGATGGCGAATCGACATCCGCGGTGTGGAGGGTTTCGATCGCCGCGAGCAGCCGGCCCAGCGCGAGGGCGCTGGCGGGTCGCTGAGCGGGGTCCTTCGACAGCAGCCGGGCGATCAGTTCGTCGAGTTCCGGTGGCACCTCGGGAACGAGCGACGACACCCGCGGCGGCACCACCCGCCGCTGCTTGTCGATCACCTCGGTCAACTGCCCGCCGCGAAACGGTGGTGAGCCGGTAAGCATCGCGTACATCACCAGG
>JBIJCD010000159.1:0-7603 GCA_044344895.1 Pirellulales bacterium
GCACCGGATTCCGGGGCTCATCGAGGCCGAGGATTTCGATGCCGGCGTGGCTGGCGTCGCCTACCGCGACGTGACCGAGAAAAACGAGGGAGCCGACTACCGCGGCCCGACGCAGGTGGACATCGAACGCCGGCCCGACGCCTCCAACGGGCACGGCATCGGCTGGACCCGCGCCGGCGAGTGGCTCGTGTACACGGTGGATGCCGCGGCGGCCGGCCTCTACACGCTCGAGATCCCGGTGGCGTCGGCCAAAGCCGGTGGTCGCTTCCACATCGAGTTCGACGGGCAGGATGCGACCGGGCCGATCGCCGTGCCCGACACGGGAGCCTGGACGCAGCTGCGGACGATCCGCGTCGACGGCGTGCGGGTGCCGCAGGGCCGGTCGGTGATGAAGGTCGTCATGGATGCCGCCGGCGCGTCGGGCAGCATCGGCGACATCGACTGCTTCCGGTTCACCCGTCCCGGGGCCGGCCAGACGGCAGCGGGCCGGGAATGACGCCGCACCCGACCGGGCCGGAACTGGCGGGCGAGATTGGGCCGTCTCCAAAACAACCGAATCGGGGCGGGGAGACTCGAACTCCCGACCTCCTGGTCCAAAACCTGGCGCGCTACCACCTGCGCAACGCCCCGAAGCACGGCCCGCCGATCGGCGGGCCCGACCAGAGTGTACCGCATCGGTGGCGGTCGCCCCGGCGGGCCATTTCCGCAGCCCTCGCTCACCGCCCGCGTTCCGGTCAGCCTGTGATCTGGTCGAAGAGCCGCTGGAACTCGTCGAGATCGGCGAACGGGATCACGATCCGGCCCGCCCCCTTGCCGTTGGCGTGCACGACCACCTTCACGCCGAGCGCCCGCCGCAGGTCGGACTCCACCGCCGCCGTCTGGCCCGCCCGCTTCGTCGCCGGCCGCCCTGGCCGCCGCTTCGCCGGCGCCGCCTTCGATCCGATCGGCGCGGTGCCCGCGGCCGGATCGTCGTCGTCGGCCATCGTTCCGTCGGCCAGCTGCTCGGCGCGATCCTCTTCGCGGAGGATCTCGCCCACCTCCGACTCGATCGCGCGGACGGACATTCCCTCCGCCACGATCCGGTCGGCCAGCCTGACCTGCTCCGCCTCGTCGCCCAGAGGCAGAAGCGCCCGGGCGTGGCCCATCGAGATCGCGCCCGACCGCAGCCGGTCCTGCACGGCGGTCGGCAGCTCCAGGAGCCGGATCAGGTTGGCCACCGTCGAGCGGTCCACCGAGAGCCGCTTGGCCAGTTCGTCCTGCGTGCCGCCCCAGGCGGCGAGGTAGCGCTTGAAGCTCGCCGCCTTCTCCAGCGGGTCGAGGTCGCGCCGCTGCAGGTTCTCGACGATCGCGATCTCCGACATCTGCCGGTCGTCGACCTCGAGCACCCGCACGGGTACCGACTCCCAGCCCAGTCGCCGCGCGGCGAACAGCCGCCGTTGCCCGGCGATCAGCTGGTAGCGATCGCCCTTCGCCCGCACCACGATCGGCTGCACCAGCCCGTGCTCGCGGAGGCTGTCGGCCAGCTCCGCCAGGTCGGCGTCGTTGACCACGCTCCGTGGCTGCCAGGGATTCGGGTCGATGAGCCCCGCGGCGATCTCGCTGGTGGGCAGCGCCGCCGCCGCCTGCTCCAGCTCCTCGGGCTTGTGGAGGATCAGCCGGGCGGCGCCGGAGCCGAGCTCGGGCCGGGCGGCGAGCGCGGCATTGCCGTTGGTGGCCGGCGCGGCCCCCGCGGGTTCGATTCCGGCGCGGCCCAGCAGGGCCTCGAGTCCACGGCCCAGGCGTCGTTCCCTACTCACAGTCGCGTACCTCCATGCACAGTTCCGTGTAGGCCCGCGCCCCTCGTGAGCGCGGCGCGTAATCGAGCACACTCTGCGCGTGGCTAGGCGCCTCCGAGACGGCCACGTCGCGCGGGATCACCGTCTCGAAGACGATCTCCCCGAAGAAGTCCCTGACCTCGGCCTCGACCTCCGTCGTCAGCTCCAGATTGGCATCGTGCATCGTGAGCACGATGCCGCTGAACCGCAGCCGGCCGGGCCGCTCCGCCATCACGTCGCGGATCACCTCGATCATCTGGGTGAGCCCCTCGAGCGCGAAGTATTCGCATTGGATCGGCATCAGCACCTCGGTGCTGCCGGCCAGCGCCGTCCGCGTGAGCTCGCCCACGCTCGGCGGGCAGTCGATCAGGCAGTAGTCCCAGGCGTTGAGGCCGCCGGCCAGATGGTTCTCGAGCACCATCGATCCGCTCCGCGCCTCGGCGGCGATCCGTTCCACGTCGCGGACGCTCCGGCTGCCGGGGATGATGGAGAGGTTGGCGATCGCCGTGGCGACCACCGACTCGGAGAGCGGCGCCTCGGAGACGAGCGGGTGGGCGGCGGCGGGCGCGGCACCGAAGCCGGTCGTGGCGTTGCACTGCGGGTCGAGGTCGAGCAGGAGCGTCCGCAGGCCGCCGCGCGCCAGGCCAGCCGCCAGGTTGGAGGCGGTCGTCGTCTTGCCGACGCCGCCCTTTTGGTTGGCCACGCAGAGAATCCTTCCCACGCGCAGATTCCTTCCCAACGACACCCGCAGCACGATGCGTGCCCACGGTGTATCGGCAACATCCGGCACCACATGACCGCTGTTCCACGTGAAAACGCCCGCCTTGCCTAGTTCACCCATGGCCCCTGTTCCACGTGGAACCGCAAGCAGCTGTTTCGCCGCTTAATGCGGGAGGCTCCGGACGCCCCGTACCCCGAGAGCCGGCGTAGCTGGCAGCGCAGCCCAGGATGGGCGAAGCGTCGCCAGCTTCGAGTGAGCGGAGGCCAGGATGGCCGCAGCGAACGTCCGGCGACGGGGTGCGGGGAGACCGGAGCCGGGCCATCCCGGATGTCGACGACGCCAGCGTCTGGTTGCTGCGATCCGCTGGCTGCGGATGCTGCAGCTCGACACGCTACTCGAGCGGGTTGAAGACCAGGCCGCTGGCGAGCTTCGGGTAGAAGTAGGTGCTCTTGGCCGGCATCCGCTCGCCGGTCTCGCTCACCTTGCGGATGTCCTCCACGCTGGCAGGCATCACAAGGGCCGCCAGCGGATACTTGGCCGTGCCGAGCCCCTCCACGACCTCGCGGACGAGGTGCACATAGCCGGGCGTGGGGATCTCCTTCGCGCCGAGCAGTTCGCCCACCACCAGCCGGTGGAGGATCGACACGCCCAGGCTCCGCCAGGCCGGCCCGTGGTCGGCGGCCACCTGGTCCATCCGGGCCCGGCCAGCCGGGGTGATCCGGGCCAGCGTCCAGGCCCGGTCGCCCGCCGTGTAGAGGCCGAGCGTGCCCTGCTTGTTCTCGACGTCGATCTTGTCCCACACCTTCTCGGCATCGGCCGGGCCCGTGCCGGCCGCCTCGGTCGTGAAGCAGTCGCCGAGCTTCGCCGCAAGCTCGGCGGCCGTGGCGACGGAGGGCTTCACGAACAGCCGGTGGGTGGGGAGCACGACGAGGCCCGGGTCGCTCATGCCCACGAGCATCATGAGCACGAAATTGGCGGGGTGGTCGGCCGGCAGGGCCGCCCCGCCGTGGGCCTGGGCATAGGCCGCGGCCACCTCGTCGCGGTAGTTGCAGGCAGTCTCGTAGCGGTGGTGGCCGTCGGCGATGAAGACGGGCTTCGGACCCATCAGGCCGGCCACCTTGGCGGCCGCGGTCTCGTCGGTCAACGGCCACATCCAGCTGCGGACTCCCAGGTGATCGGTCGCCTCCACCGGCGGCTGGCCGGCCACCGCCTTGTCGAGCAGGGCCTGCACCTCCCCCTGCGGGTCCGGGTAGAGACCGAACACCTGGCTGAGGTTCGCCCGGCAGGCGCGGGTGAGCAGCAGGCGGTCCTGCTTGGGGCCCGACATCGTCTCCTCGTGCGGGTGGATGTTGCCGGTGCCAAACCGCTCCAGCCGCACCCGGGCCATCACGCCCCGGCGGACGTGCCGCTCGCCCTCCACCTCGAACTCCTGGTGATAGACGTAGAGCGCGGCCGCGGGCTCCTGCATCACCACGCCCTGCTCCCGCCACTCCTTGAGGAAGCGGGCCGCCCGCGTGTACTTGTTCGAGCGGTCGTCGTCCCCCGGCTCCTCGCGGTTGAGCTCCAGCCGGATCACGTTGGCGGGATGCTGCTCATAGAGCCTGGTCTGGAGCGCGGCGTCGATCACGTCGTAGGGAGGAGCGATCACCTGCGAGAGGGCGCCGACGTGCTTGGGGTCGTAACGGAGACCGCGGAGCGGGGCGACGGAAGGCATGCTGTTCCTTGCGAGTGGAGGTCGGGACACGAGGTCGGAATGGTAGCAAAAAAACCGCGGGCCGCGTCGCGACTGATGCAGCGACGCGGCCCGCGGCGGGAGTTTCACGGGAAACGGATCAGTAGCGGTAGTACTCGGGCTTGAACGGCCCTTCCACCGGCACGTGCAGATACTCAGCCTGCTTCGGGGTGAGCTTCGTCAGCTTCACGCCCAGCTTGTCGAGGTGCAGCCGGGCCACCTCCTCGTCGAGCTTCTTGGGCAGGAGGTGCACGCCGACGTCGTACTTGTCGGTCTCCGTCCACAGCGCGATCTGAGCCAGCACCTGGTTGGTGAAGCTGGTGCTCATGACGAACGACGGGTGGCCCGTGGCGCAGCCGAGGTTCACCAGCCGGCCCTCCGCCAGGACGATCACCGAGGTGCCGCTCGGCAGCGTGTAGCGGTCGACCTGCGGCTTGATCTCCACCTTCTTCACGCCCTTGGTGTTCTCCAGCCAGGCCACGTCGATCTCCAGGTCGAAGTGCCCGATGTTGCAGATGATCGCGTCGTTGGGCATCCGCTGGATGTGCTCGCCGAGGATCACGTCGCGGCAGCCGGTGGCCGTCACGAAGATCTGGCCCCGCGGGGCCGCCTCCTCCATGGTCGTGACCTCGTATCCCTCCATCACCGCCTGCAGGGCGTTGATCGGGTCGATCTCGGTGACGACCACGCGAGCCCCCAGGGCCTTCATCGCGTGGGCGCAGCCCTTGCCGACGTCGCCGTAGCCGCAGACGACGACCACCTTGCCGGCCACCATCACGTCGGTGGCCCGCTTGATGCCGTCGGCCAGGCTCTCCCGGCAGCCGTAGAGGTTGTCGAACTTGCTCTTGGTGCAGGAGTCGTTGACGTTGATAGCCGGGAGCTTCAGCTCGCCGTTCTCGTGCATCTGGTAGAGACGGTGCACGCCCGTGGTCGTCTCCTCGGAGAGACCGCGGATGCCGCCGAGCAACTCGGGGAACTTGTCGTGGACCATGGCGGTCAGGTCGCCGCCGTCGTCGAGGATCATGTTGAGCGGCTCGCCCCCCGGGAAGAAGAGCGTCTGCTCGATGCACCAATCGAACTCCTCGTTGTTCATCCCCTTCCAGGCGTAGACGGGGAAGCCCGCCTTGGCGATCGCGGCGGCGGCGTGGTCCTGGGTGGAGAAGATGTTGCAACTGCTCCAAGTGACCTCGGCACCGAGCTCCTTGAGCGTCTCGATGAGCACGGCCGTCTGGATCGTCATGTGCAGGCAGCCGGCGATCCGGGCCCCCGCCAACGGCTTGGTGCGGCCGTACTTCTGCCGCAGCGCCATCAGGCCGGGCATCTCGTTCTCGGCCAGCATGATCTCCTTGCGGCCCCACTCGGCCAGCGAAAGGTCGGCGACTTTGTAGGGCAGGCGGGTTTCGACGTGGGCCACGGCAACGCTCCTGGAATGAGAAAGGTGGGCTCGAGAACCGCCTTATAGTAGCCGCCGGCCGGCAAACGCAAAGTGGAGACGACGGCCGGCCAGCCGCCGGCTGCACTAACGAGGCAGGCCCAGCGCGCGGCGGGCTGCGGCGACGAAGTCGCGGACTTTGGCGGGGTCCTTGCGGCCGGGGCTGCTCTCGACGCCGCTGGCGGTGTCGACGGCTCCCAGCCCAGTCACGCGGATCGCCTCGGCCACGTTCGCCGCCGTCAGGCCCCCCGCGAGTGCCATCGGCACAGGCAACGCTCCAGCCCGCGCAAGCGCCGTCCAGTCGACGAGCGCCCCGGTGCCGCCGAGCCCGCCGCCGGCCGCATCGCGGCACACGGCGGCGTCGACGATCACCATCGCCGGCGCGGCCCCCGCCCTCGACGCCTCCTCGATCCAGCGCCGCGCCGTGGCCAGTCGGTCGGCCGCCGGTCCGCAGCCGTCGAGCCGGACGGCGCGGATCACCGGCAGACCGTCGAGGGCCCCGCACAAGACCGGTGGATCGACCGGCCCCGCCGCGGCGTCGAAGTGGCCGTGCAGCTGCACGGCGTCGAGGCCCACCTCGCGGGCCAGTCCCACGATGTCGCGGGCGGAGGCGCCGGCGAACACCCCCACCCGCACCACGCCCCGCGGCACGGCGGCGGCCACCCCGCGGGCCGCGTCGGCATCGAGTCGACGCGGCGAGCCGGCGACGAAGTTGAGACCGATGGCATCGGCCCCCGCGGCGCAGGCCATGCGGGCGTCATCGACGGTCGTCACGCCGCAGATCTTCACGCGGAACACGCGGTCACCTCCCGGCGTCATATCCGGCGCCACCGGACGCCAACGGGGCCTTTCGCCCCTCCGGGAAAGTCTACGGCCGGCGCGGACGGTGCAGGAAGGTGCCGCCGTTGGTCGACATCATTTCCGTATGGGGCGCGTCGCTCGCCCCGAGCCACCTCCGGACACTCACGCCCGATGCGTTCCTCCCGCCGCTTCCCTTCCTCCCGCCCGTTCATGGCCGTTCCGCGGACGCAGTTCTACCACCCCGCACGGGTGATCGATGCGGCCCTGCAGGGCATCGACCGGGCGATCCGTCGGGCCGAGGGGATCGCGCTGGTGGTCGGATCGCCGGGCACGGGGAAGTCGCTGCTGCTCGCGAAAGTCGCGGAAAGCGTCGGCGACGATTTCGCGGTGGCACTCCTCTCCGGCGCGCGGATCTGCACCCGCCGGGCGCTATGGCAGTCGATCCTGGCGGAGCTCGGGCAGCCCTATCGAGGCATCGACGAGGCCGAATTGCGGATCGCCGTGGTGGAGACGGTCCGCGGCTTGGCGGCGCGTGGGTCGGGGCTCGTGATCCTGGTCGACGAGGCCCATACGCTGCCACTGCGGCTGATTGAGGAGCTGCGGCTCCTGGCCAACACCCCGACGCCGTTGCCGGCCGTCCACATCGTGCTCGCCGGGACGACGGCGCTGGAGGAGCGGCTCGGCTCGCCCAAAATGGAGAGCTGCACACAGCGGATCGCAATGCGGTCGTACCTCGAACCGCTCGACCACGCGGAGACGGCCGCCTATCTGCGGACGCAGATGAAGGCCGCCGGGCTCGACTGGGACGAGGCCTTCGATGCCGCGTGCGACGACGCCGTCTATGGTGCCTCCGACGGCGTACCGAGGCTGGTGAACCAGATCTGCGACCAGGCGATCATGCTGGTCGGCGAGGGGCGGCGGGTGCGGCCCGCCGACATCGCGGCGGCGTGGCGGGAGATCCAGAGGCTGCCGGCGCCGGGCCTGCTCGCCTCCGAGCCCGCCGCGGCCGAGGCGATCCGACCGGCCGACTGCGGCGGCGATATCCGGATCGATGCCGACGAGGCCGCGGGGATCGACGCGGCGATGACGACCATCGAATTCGG
>JBIJCD010000160.1:0-7598 GCA_044344895.1 Pirellulales bacterium
CGGCAGAAATATTCACCCGAGGGACGACGGTCTTTTCCCGTCAGCACTCCGCCGCTTTGGATGCTGAGGAGCCGGTGCATTTTGCCTGAAACGCTGGACGGGCCATGGTCCACGAGTGTGCAACGGCAAAATCCGCCGGCGACGAGCATGCCGCAGCCGGCGAACCAGTGCGGCATCTTTCGCGAGCCGCCGCCACCGCACCGCCCTGTCGCTGGGCGATTCCAGAGCCGCTGCGGTATAACCGCGACGGTTTCCTTCGGCCCTTCGCGGAGCGCTCCATGGCCATGTCCAGTCGTCAGTTCCTGTCCGCCGCCTTCCTCGTCGCGGCTCTCGTGTCTGTCGCGGGCACCGGTGTGGTCCGGGCACAGCAGGTGGAGGTGCAGGAGTTCACGCTCGACAACGGCATGCAGTTTCTGCTCGTGCCCCGCCGCGACCAGCCCAACGTCGTGAGCGCCGGCTGGGTGGCCCGCGTGGGGAGCGTCAACGAGCGGCCCGGCATCACCGGGATCAGCCACTTCTTCGAGCACATGATGTTCAAGGGCACCGGCACGATCGGCACCCGCGACGCCGAACGCGACGCGAGGTATCGGGCCGAGCAGAAGGCGATCCGCGACGAGATCAACCGGATCGTCTGGACGAGGCAATACCAACGGTTCCGCGCCGGCGAGATCGCCGATCCTTGGGATCCGGCCAACGACACGCAGGAGCTGCGGGTGCTGCGCGGCCGGCTCGACGCGCTCATCCGGGCGCAGCAAGGGCGGGGCGAGGGTGGGCCCGAGGCGGCCACGATCGTCAAGGACGAGTTCGACCAGGTCTACACGAAGGCCGGCGGCAGCGGCATGAACGCCTTCACGAGCCACGACCTGACCTGCTACTTCATCACGGTCCCCGCCAACAAGCTCGAGCTATGGGCCTGGATGGAGAGCGACCGACTGCACGACAGCGTATTTCGCGAGTTCTACTCGGAGCGCGACGTGGTGCACGAGGAGCGGCGGCTGCGGACCGACAGCACGCCGACGGGACGGTTCCAGGAGCAGTTCGACGCCATGTTCTGGGCGTCGTGCGGCTATTCCTGGCCGGTGATCGGCTGGCCCAGCGACCTGAACAGCTACACGTTCGAGCAGGCGATGGACTACTGGAACATCTACTACCGCCCGGGGAACCTGTTCGGCGTGGTGGTCGGGGATTTCGATCCCGCGCAGGCCAAGGCCTTCATCACGAAATACTTTTCTCGGCTCGATCCGGGCACGACGAAGCCGCCGCCGGTGGTGACGCTGGAGGTGGACCAGATCGCCGAGCAGCGAATGAACGCCGAGGGGGACGTGCCGCCGGCCGTGGAGGTGCGGTACCACACGGTGCCCGCGGGCCACGTCGACGGCTATGCGCTCGACATGCTCTCCGAGGTGCTCAACGAACGCACCGGGCGGCTCTACCGCGGCCTGGTCGAGGGCCGCGGCATCGCCGCCTCGGCCCGCACGGCGTCCGACACGCGGAAGTACGCGGGGCTCTTTTCGTTCGAGGCGGAGGCCCGCGGCGACGCCACGCCGGAGCAGCTGGAGCAGGCCTGGTACGAGGAGCTCGAGAAGCTCCGGGAGGCGGACGTGCCGGAGCGGGAGCTGCGGAAGGTGAAGAACCGGGTGGCCGCCGGCAACTACCGGCGGCTCGAGAACAACATGTCGCTGCTCGTGCAGCTGGCCTTCTTCGAGACGCTCCTCGACTGGCGGGAGATCAACGAGGCCCCGAAGAAGTACGAGGCCGTCACCGCGGCCGACATCCGCCGGGTGGCCAACGCGTATTTCAAGCCGTCCAACCGCAGCGTGGTGACCTACAAGCGGGTGGCAGCCGAGCGGCAGGAGAAGCAGGTCGACACGCGGCAGAAAGAGGCGGTGGCCCGATGAGCATTCGCACGACAACCATCCTGACGGCCGCTGTGGTCGGCCTTGTGAGCCTCGGTGCACCGGAACCGGCGCACGGTCAGGCGGCGGCGCCGGCCGCGGCGGCCAAGATCGCGGCGGCGGCGATCCCTGCGCGGCCGGAAAAGATCGAGTTCGCGCCGCTGGCCTTCGAGCCGCCCGACGCGGCGACGTTTCGCCGGGTGCTTCCCGACGGCACCGTCGCCTTCCTGGCCCCGTCGCGGGAGTTTCCGCTCGTCAACCTCTCGATCACGTTCAAGGGGGGGGCATCGCTCGATCCGGCCGACGTGCCGGGGCTGGCCTCGATGACGGCGCGGATGGTCCGCGAGGGGGGCGCGGCGGGGATGCCGCCGGCCGAACTCGACGAGCAGCTCGACTTCCTCGCGACCGAGGCGGGCGTTGCAGCCAACGACACGTTCACCACCGCCACCATGAACTGCCTGAAGACCAATTTCGACGAGAGCCTGAAGCTCTTCCTCTCCATGCTGCGGACGCCGGCCTTCGACGCCGGCCGGCTGGAGACGGCGAAGGCCCGCGTGATCGAGTCGCTCAAGCAGCGGAACGACGACGCCTCCTCGATCCTCTCCCGCGAGTGGAAGCGGCTCGTCTACGGACCCTCCCACTTCGAGGCCTCGGAGCCCACCGACAAGACGGTGGCGGCGATCACGCGGGAGCGGCTGGCGGAGATGCACCGCCGCGTCTTCCATCCGGGCAACATGATCGTGTCGGTGTCGGGCGACTTCGACGAGCAGGAGATGCTCGGGAAGCTCGCCAAGGCGTTCACGGGCTGGGAACGCGGGGCGGCGGTGCCCGATCCCGTGGCGCCCTCGGCGACGCTCGAGCCGGGGCTCTACCACGTGCCCAAGGACATCCCGCAGGGGAAGGTGGTGATGGGCAGCCGGGCGATCGCCCGCGACGATCCCGACGCCATCCCCTTCCTGCTGCTCAACGAGATCCTCGGTGCTGGCGGTTTCACCAGCCGGCTCATGCAGCAGGTCCGCAGCAACGAGGGGCTCGCCTATTCTGTTCGGTCGTCGCTCACGCCGCGGGTGGCCTATCCGGGCGACTTCCGCGCCGGCTTCGAGAGCAAGAATCCCACCGTGGCGCTGGCCGCGAAGATCGTGATGGAGCAGATCGCGAAGATGCGGGACGAGCTCGTCACCGAAGAGGAATTGGAGACCGCCCGGCAGAACCTCATCGAGACGTTTCCCCGGCAGTTCGAGAGCCGGCCGCAGCTGCTCCGCGTGTTCGTCAACGACGAGTGGACGAAGCGGCCGAAGGACTTCTGGAAGACGTTCCGCGACAAGGTCCGCGGCGTGACCCGCGAGGACCTGCAGCGGGTGGCCCGCAAGCACCTCGATCCGGCCAAGATGGCGATCCTCGTGGTGGGCGATTGGGACGCGATCGCCCCCGGTGACCTCGAAAAGCGGGCCAGCATGAACGACTTCTTCGGCGGCAAGGTGAAGCACCTGCCGCTCCGCGACCCGCTCACGCTCGCGCCGCTGCCGGAGGGAAAGAAGGAATGACTCGGGCGATGAACGTCGGAACGAGTCGCAGCAGCGTTGGCGAGGGGTTGTCCCTGCCAATGGAGCCGGCCTTGCTGGCAAGCGGAGCCAGGATGGCGGAGCGTAGCCAGCATGGAGCGAGCGCGGGCCACGAACGCCGGAGCGAGTGTCCGGCGAGATGGCGGGGGCGACCCCGGCCCCGGCGCGTGGTTTCTGGAACGATGGTTGCCTGGCCACGGCGGGCGGCCGTCTTGTTCGGAGTCGTGTTCGTTGTCGTGTCGCAGACGCTGCCGCGCACAACGGCCGTCGCCGCGCCGCCGGCGCGGCTGGCGCAGGTGCCGGCGGTGCCGATGGCCGACGTGCTCGAGGCCGCGCCGCCCGCCGCGATTCCGCCGCGGAACACCGGCCCGCAGGCCATGTCGCATTCACGGTATCGACGAGGCCGGCACGGCACGACGCGGATCATCCGCCGGACGCCGGCGGTGATGCGGGAAGACGCGGCCCGCGTGAAGCGGGGCGAGCTGTTCAGCACCTGGTCGAACGAATACCTCGAGTAAGAAAAGTCCGAAGACGATCGCAGGCGTGAGAAGCCCGGGAGTGCCCGACCCGCATGCCGCGAGGGGTCGCCCGTGCCCTCGAGCTGGCTGTGGAAGCAGGCGCAGCAAGAATTGCGAAGCGCAGCTTCCGCCGCAGTGAGCGAAGGCCTGGCGGGCCAGAGCGAACGTCCGGCGAGAGGGCATGGGCGACCCTGGCCCAGCACGCCTGACGCCGATGCACGTGCCACCCAAAATGAGCACCCAGCCCGCGACTTTTTTGTCCGCGGGCCGTTGGAAGGCCGTGAGGCCATCGTCCGGGAGCATTCCAGCATGACCGAGTTCCGCGGGATGTCCGTGGGCCCGTATCAACGTGGCTGGGCCGCTCTGTGCTGCCTCGCCGTGGCGATCGGGCCGCCGGCCCGTGCCCACGACCCGCCGGCCAAGGCCCAGCCGGTCGCCGGCCGCTGGTCGGTCCGCGAAGGGGACGGCAAGACTGTCTATCTCTTCCGCGACGGCGGCCCCGACGGTGACGGGCAGGTCGACCTCTTCTCCTATCACATGCGGGATTCCAACAAGGACGGCATCGACGAGGTGCGGCTGTCGCGCGACCGCGACCATCTCGTGATCGAGAGCCAGGGCTATCCCAACCACCCCACGGCGATCTTTCCCAACAGCGGCAACCCCAACGCGATCCGCGTGCAGGAGTTCACGTTCCGGCTGCCGCTTGTGCCGCAGCGGGCGGAGAAGATCACTCGGCTGCCGATGGGGCCGATCGGCGTGGCGCTCAACGGCGTCGTGTTCTTCAACCCGTTCGAGCAGGGTGGCATGAACGCCGTCGACGGCTATTCGGAGGTCTGGCTCGACAGCTGCTGCGGCCACCCGCAGCAGACGGGCGTCTACCACTACCACAAGTATCCGACCTGCGTGAAAAGCCCTTTTCCGGACGACGGGAAGCAGCATTCGCCGGTGATCGGCTTCGCCTTCGACGGCTTCCCGATTCACGGGCCTTACGAGGCGGAGGGGCTCATGGCGATGGACATCGGGGCGGCCCTCGGCGGCCCCTTGGACGCGCAGCCGCTCGACTCCTGCAACGGCCACTCCGACCCCGTGCGGGGCTACCACTACCACGTCACACCCGGCCGATTTCCCTACATCATCGGCGGCTATGCGGGCGTGCCCGAGCCGTCGAACAACCGCGACCTGCGGCGGCCGCGGGAAGGGGCGATCGTCGACAACACCGAGGGCACGAGCCGCCAGGGAGCGGGCATCGCGGACGTGCGGCCCGGATCGGTCGCTCGCGGTGCCCGCCGCGAGGTGAGGATCATGCTCGACGCGGCCGACGGCCGTGGCCGCAGCGTTCCCGCCGACATGCCCGCCTGGGTGCAGATCGGCCCCTACGAGGCGGTGGCGATCGGACGCCAAGGAAACGTCGTGATCGCGACGCTCGACATCCCCACCGATGCCACGCTCGGCGTGCTGCTCGACTGCCACCTGGAGTTTGGCGACGGTGCCGGGCCGGGCCGCAGGGTGCTCAAGAAAAACGACGTCTTGAGGGTGACTGAATGAACACAATGCGAGGCCACACGACATGGCGCGGATGACAACGCTGCTCGCATTGGCAGCCGCGACCCTGACCGCCGCCGTGGCCGCCGCCGAATGGCCACAGTTTCGCGGGCCGGGAGGTGCCGGCGCGGGCACGTCGGCCGTGCCGCTCACCTGGAGCGACACGGAGAACCTGCGGTGGAAGACGCCGCTGCCCGGGGCCGGCTCGTCGAGCCCGATCGTGCACGGCGACGACGTGTTCGTGACCTGTTACTCGGGCGTGGGCCCGGGGCCGGCGGGCACCGCACGGCTCGTGCGGCATCTCGTCTGCGTCGGCCGGGCCGACGGCCGCGTGAAGTGGCAGCGGGACGTGCCGGGCGAGGGGCCCGAGGACGCCTACGAGGGTTTTTTGACGGAGCATGGCTACGCCAGCAGCACGCCCGTGACCGACGGCGAGGTGGTGATCGCCTTCTTCGGCAAGAGCGGCGTGGTCGCCTTCGACATGCAGGGCAAGGAACTGTGGCGGGTGGCCGTCGGCAAGGAGTCGAGCAACCGCCGCTGGGGCTCGGCCGCGAGCCCCGTGCTGCTCGGCGACACCGTGATCGTCAACGCCTCGGAGGAGAGCCAGTCGATCCGCGGGCTCGACCGCAGGACCGGACGCGAGCTCTGGAAGGCGGAGGCGGCGTCGCTCGAGCTGGCGTACGGCACGCCGGGCGTCGTCACCCGCGACGATGGCGGCCAGGAGATCGCGATCGCGGTGCCCGGCGAGGTATGGGGGCTCGACCCGGCCACGGGCAAACTCCGCTGGCACGTGGGCATGGGGCTCACCGGCAACGTCTCGCCGAGCGTGATCGTGGATGGCACGACGCTCTACGTTTTCGGCGGCTTCCGCTCGTCGGGCTCGCTGGCGGTGCGGGCCGGCGGCCGCGGCGACGTCACGAAGTCGCACACGCTGTGGACGAGCCGCAACAGCTCCTATGTGGCCACACCGCTGCTGCACGACGGCCACCTCTACTGGATCGACGACCGCGGCCAGGCGTTCTGCTCCTCGGCGAAGACGGGCGAACTCGTCTACCGCGAGCGGGTGGAGGGGATGGCCTCGGGCGGCCGGCCGGTCTACGCGTCGCCCGTGCTCTCCGACGGCAGGATCTACGTCGTCAGCCGCTGGAGCGGCACGTTCGTGCTGCCCGCCGCACCCCGCTACGAGATCCTGGCTCGCAACGCGTTCGCGGGGGACGACAGCGATGCCAGTGGCACGCCCGCGATCGCGAACGGCCAGCTCTTCCTGCGGTCGGGCCGGTTCCTCTACTGTGTGGGGGCCGAAACTTCGGCCGCGGGCCGCCGTTGAATCTGCAGGCCATCGTCCGCTGCCCGAGCGGGTGTCGTGGTCACGCCCTCACGTCTCCAATCCCAGCGAGGAACATCCGATGAACCGTGGTCGAATCTGGGGGCGGATCGCTCCCGTCGTGACGCTCGTGATGGCGATCTCGCTGGCGGCGGCCGCGCTGGCGCAGCCGCCTGGACGGCCCGAAGGGGCTGGTCCGGGCCGCGGTCCCGGTGGTGGCTCGGGCGGGCCGGGGCGTGGTGGTCCGGGTGGTCCCGGCGGGCCGCCGTCGCCGGAGCGGTTCGTCGAGCATGCGATGAGTTTCGACGCCGACGGCGATGGCAAGCTCGACAAAGCCGAACTGATGAAGTTTGCCGAAGACATCCAGCGGATGCGCGGCGGCCGCGGCGGGCCCGGAGGCCCCGGTGGTGGCCCTGGAGGGCCGGGCGGGCCGGGCGGTCGCGGCCCCGGTGCCGGCGGCAGCGGTGCACCGGGAGGATCCGGTGTCCCCGGCAGCGGCGAGCGGCCGCAGCGGCCGCAGCGGCCCGAGTAACGCGGCCCCGACATCGACGGCGAAGGAGCAGGGTATGCTCGTCCGACCATGCCCATCGCGCTGCCCGCCCGTCCCGCTGAAGCCCATGCGCTCGACGTCGCCCTGACGGTCGCCCGCGAGTCGCCGGCCGTCCGACGCGTGCTCTGCACGACCGTGGGCCGCGGTCAGGCTGCCTTCGAGCTGGCTGCAACGCTGCCCGGCGTCGAGGTGACCGCCTGGTTTCTC
>JBIJCD010000421.1:0-3375 GCA_044344895.1 Pirellulales bacterium
GGCTGGACGCCGGCCATGCCGACCAGGCCGCTGTGGTGCAGCGCCCGCTGCGCCGCGGCGACGGCCATCTGGCTCTCGCGGCACATCACCTTCAGCCCCTTCCGGATCGCCTTTTTCCGCTCTCCCTCGAGCGGCCCGAAGTCGTCGATGTCGCCGCTGAAGCCCCGCGCCTCGGCGGCGTGGTGCAGCGGCAGCCCCTCGCTGGGAAACGACTCCAGCGGACCGACGCCGCTGCGGCCCTCCACCAGGCCCGCCCAGTAATCCTCGAGCGTCAGGCCGAGCGGACACACGACACCCATTCCCGTGATCACCACGCGGCGGTCGGCAGCGACAGTCATTGATATTTGCTTCCTGGAGTGCTTCGTCGTCATGACGCCGGGCCGGCCCGGGCGACCCCGGCAGCCGGCGGCTGGGTCCGACCGCGTCAGGGAGCGTCGGCGAGCCGCGGCTCCACCAGCACCACGACGTCAGTCCGCTTGGCGTCGGAAAACATCGCGGGCGAACCGGCCTTATTCTGCCCGGGAACAGGCCAGGGCACCAACCCGAGACCGACGACCAGCGTGCTGCCGACGGGCCAGCGGAACCGCTCCCCCAGCCGCACGGCCGACACCTGCGGCACCTCGATCTGCAGCCGCTGACCGCCGAAGGCGGGTGCGGCCACCGGCACGGCGGCCATCCGCTCGATCTGGTCGATGCGGCAGCGGATCACGGCCTCCACACCGGCTCCGTCCGCCGCGATCAGGGGCTGCACGTCAATCGTCATCCCCTCGTCGCAGCTGGCCGTGAGCGGCTGCAGCCCGGGGCCCGCCTCGGGACGCGGGCCGACATCCTGCACGTACGGACGCTTCCGGCCCCCGGACAACACGGCCGGCACGCCATTGGCCGCGAGCACGGGCCCCGTCGGCAGCTCCTCGCTGTCGCCGCGCGACCTGAGGATGCCGATCAGCACCGCCGTCTCCTCGCGGGATACGAACCAGGCCTGCACGCCGGGCGTGGCGGCGGGAATGGGCCGCAGCAGCGGCCGGGCGTCGTTCCGCCACGTGGGGCTTCCCGCCCCCAGCACCCGCACTGAAAATCGGTGCGGCGTGGCCGCGTCGCCCACGAAACGGGCGACCACCTGCTCCACCTTCGCCTGCATCTCGGGAACGTGGAAGCAGCGGAGCGTCGCCTCGTCGGCCGAAAGCGAGGCCACCGTCGCGCCGTGCCACTGCGGGGAGCCCGTCTCCTGCAGCACCCAGTCGACCACGTACCGCTGGCTGCCGGCGCCGGCCTGCCTCACGAACGGCCCGATGTCGTATGTCTTCCAGACCTGGCCGGCATCCGCCGGCAGCTGTGGCCGCGCGGTCGCCGGCAGGATCGCGACCAGCCAGATGGCCAACGGAACGCACCGCCGGGCGGACCGGCCAGTCGCACGAAACAGCCTGGAACGCACCATGGTCACGGGCCCTCGGGACGAAACGTCCGCGTCGACGCGTGCCGCTGCCGCCGGGATCGGCCGAGTCGCGGTGATCGCCACGGCGCGGCCGGCGGCGGAGCTCACACCCGGCCCAGCACCAGGCTGGCGTTGTGGCCGCCGAATCCGAAACTGTTGGACATCACAACGGAGAGCCGGGCCGGTCGGGCGACGTTGGGCGTGTAGTCGAGGTCGCAATCGGGGTCGGGGTTCTCGAGGTTGATCGTCGGCGAGATCACGCCCCGGGCCAGCGTCAGCGAGCAGACCACCAGTTCGATGCCGCCGCTAGCGCCCAGCGTGTGGCCCAGCTGGCTCTTCGTGCTCGAGATAGCCAGCTTTCGGGCATGCTCGCCGAACACCCGCTTCACCGCGGCCGTCTCCGCCTTGTCGCCCAGCGGCGTGCTCGTGCCATGGGCGTTGATGTACTCCACCCGCTGCGGTTCGATGCCGGCGTCGGCCAGCGCCATCGACATCGCCCGGGCCGCACCGCGGCCTTCCTCGTCGGGCTGCGTGATGTGGCCGGCGTCGCCGCTGGCGCCGTATCCCATCAGTTCGCCGTAGATCGTGGCGCCTCGCTTGCGGGCCCGTTCGAACTCCTCGAGCACGACCACGCCGGCCCCCTCCGCGAGCACGAAGCCGTCGCGCTCGGCATCGAACGGGCGACTGGCCCGCTGCGGCGCGTCGCCGCGGAACGACAAAGCCCGCATGTTCTGGAAGCCGGCCAGACCGATCGGGGTCAGGGCGGCCTCGCTTCCGCCGGCGACCATCACGTCGGCATCGCCGTACTGAATGGCCCGCAGGCCGCTGCCGATCGAGTTGGCGGCGCTGGCACAGGCCGTGGCGACCGCGAAATTCGGACCTTTTATGCCGTAGATGCTCGACACGTGCCCGCTGGCCGAGTTGACCATGAGCTTCGGGATCGTGAACGGCGAGACCTTGTCGATGCCCTTGTGGAGCAGCCGCTCCTCCTGGACCTCGAACTCCCAGAGGCCGCCGATCCCGGAGCCGATCACGACGCCGCAGCGGTAGGGATCCTCTTTCTGGAAATCGATCCCCGACTCGGCGACGGCATCCTTCGCCGCCGCGATCGCGAACTGCGTGAAGCGGTCGAGCCGCTTCAACTCCTTGGGGTTGGCGATGTCCTCCCGCTCGGGGTCCCAGGACACCTCGCCGCCGAACTGCACCCGGTATCCGGCTACGTCGAACAGCGTGATCGGACCGACGCCGCTGTCGCCGCGCAGGATGCGATCCCAGAACGTGCCGACGGATCGGCCCAGGGAGGTGACGACACCCAGGCCCGTCACCACGACGCGTCGCTTCATGCAGCGCACCGCACGGTTGGAGGAATCAGGACTGGTGCTTCTCGATGAAATCGACTGCCTGACCGACGGTCTGGATCTTCTCGGCCGCGTCGTCGGGGATGTTGATCTCGAACTCCTCCTCGAGTTCCATGACCAACTCCACGGTGTCGAGCGAATCGGCACCCAGGTCGTTGATGAACGACGTTTCCGGGGTGATCTGCTCCTTGCCCACCCCCAGCTGGGACGCGACGATCTCGATCACTCGTTCTTGGACTGAAGCCACCGTATGAACCCTCCTCGCAACCGGAAACTGGCAACCGCGATGCATCACTCCCGTCGCGTGCGGCCCGTGAAGCCGACCTCTGCGGGAGTCGGGGAAGATATACCCGTTGCCCACCGTGCGTGTCCATACCGGGGAAACGCGCGTCCACCCCGGTTTTCCCGCTGGCAACGACGATTCCTGCGCCGCTCGGCGGTCTTTTCCGCGGCCGCAGCGGTTTCGCCCCCGCTGCGGTCAGCCGATCAGCCCGCCGTCGACGACGAGCACTTGGCCGGTGATGTAGGCCGACGAGGGGGCCGCCAGGAAGAGCACCGCCTCGGCGATCTCCCACGCCTCACCGA
>JBIJCD010000347.1:0-4211 GCA_044344895.1 Pirellulales bacterium
GCCGAGTCGCTTCGCCGGCACCCGCTTCTTCACTTCGTCGAGCAGGGCGGGCCCGAGCGCCGCCGTCATGTCGCTGGCGATAAAGCCCGGGGCGACGGCATTGACGGTGATCTTGCGGCCGGCGAGCTCCTTGGAAACCGTCCGCGTCAGCCCGACGAGGCCGGCCTTCGACGCCGAGTAGTTCGCCTGCCCGGGATTGCCGATCAGACCGGAGACGCTGGAGACGTTGATGATGCGTCCGTACCGCTGCTGCATCATCGGTCGGCTCGCCGCCCGCATGAAGAGAAACGGGGCCCGCAGGTTCGTGGTCAGCACCTCGTCCCACTCCTCGTCGCTCATCCGGGGGAGAAGGGTGTCGCGGGTGACGCCGGCGTTGTTGACCAGGATGTCGAGTCGGCCAAGCTTCTCGACGATCGACTCCACGACCTTCGCCACCTCTTCGCCCCGCGAGACGTCGCAGGGAAAGGCCTCGGCACGGCCGCCGGCCGCCGCGATGCCCGCGGCCACGTCGGCGAGCTTGCCGGCACTGCGGGCCACGAGGGCCACGGTCGCGCCGGCTGCCCCGAGGGCCTCGGCGATCGCCCGCCCGAGCCCCTGCGACGCGCCGGTGACGATCGCCACCTGGCCGGCGAGGTCGACCTGGAGCCGCTTCTGCGGTGCGCCCGCGGCGGGCTGTTTGCTGGCATCCGTCATGGGTTCCTCCCGTGCTTATGTGGGCCTACCGTCCCGCGATCCTGGTTCTGCATTCGCTCGTTCGACGCGTCCCCGCCGGTCAGTCGGGCACTCCGCTCGTGGCCACACTGCGGTCGATCCGCTTGAGCAGCCCCCGCAGCACGCGGCCGGGGCCGACCTCGCAGACGCTCTTCACGCCCGTGGAAAGGAGGTGCTCCATCGACGCCTGCCATTCGACCACGCCGCAGACCTGGCGGGCCAGCAGGCCACGGATTTCGCCGGGGTCGGAGTGCGGCCGGGCGTCGACGTTGCTGACGACCGGGATTCGCGGCGGCCGCAGCGGCGTCTGCTCGAGGGCCGCCGCCAGCTTCTCCACGGCCCGCTGCATGAGCGGCGTATGGAAGGCTCCGGCCACCTCCAGCCGCACGCACTTCATCGCCCCGGCGGCCCCGGCGGCCTCCTCGAGACGCCGACACGCCGCGTCGCTGCCGGAGACCACCACGTTGCCCGGGCAAAGCACGTTGGCGACCGCCAGCACGTCCCCGCCCCGAGCCGTATCGCAGAGGTCGGCGACCCGGCCGCGGTCGAGCCCCAGCACCGCCACCATGCCGCCCGCCGCCGTGCCGTCGGGCCCGCGCTCACCGGCACACGCCTGCATGGCCCGGCCGCGGATGTCGACCACGCGGACGGCGTCGTCGAAGTCGATCGCCCCCGCGAACACCAGCGCCGTGTACTCGCCCAGCGACAGCCCCGCCGTGATCGGGCAGGCCGCGACCACGCCGGGATCCCGCGCCTTGAGCACCTCGAGGGCCGCCAGGCTCGTGACCAGGATCGCAGGCTGGCTCACCGCCGTGGCGTTGAGCTTCTCGGCGGGGCCGCTGCGGCAGATCGCCGCCAGATCGTAGCCCAGGATCTCCGCGGCCCGGTCGAACAGCCGGCCGGCGGCAGCGTGACCGTCGCACCAGGCCCCGAGCATGCCCACCGCCTGGGCTCCCTGCCCGGGAAATACGAGCGCCGTGACCGCGGCACCATCCCCGGTCACCGCCGGTGTCGCCGCGTCTCCAGGGGCCGCCGCTGCCAAAAGGTCATTCCTCAGTCTTGACGACCGACCGCCCCATGTAGTGGCCGCAGTTGCCGCAGATCCGATGCGTCGGCACGGCCTTGCCGCAGGTGGCGCAGAAGGTGAGCTGCCGCGGGGTGAGGAAGTCGTGCGCCCGCCGGGAGCGGGTCTTCTGGTTCGATTGACGGCGCTTGGGAACGGCCATGGGACACCTGGGAGGCGGGGACGTAGAGAGTCTCGTAATGTAGACCGCCGCACTCCGCTCGGTCAATCGCCGCTGAAAACGCCCCGCGAGCGCGGGCCCGGCTGGCCCCGGCTCACGTCCGTCAGAAAAGCCTGCTCTGCGGGCCGACACGCGGCAGCGCCCCCAGGTGCTCCTCCCCGCGGGGCGTGAGCCGCCGGCCACGCGGCGTGCGGACGACGAGTTCGCACCGCAGCAGGAACGGCTCCACGTCGTCCTCGAGCGTGTCGGCCGCCGAGCTCATCGTGTGGGCGATCGCCTCGATGCCGACCGGGCCGCCCGCGAACACCCGCTGGATCGTCTCCAGGTAGCGGCGATCGAAGCCGTCGAGCCCGAGCTCGTCGATGCCCTGCATCTCGAGCGCCGTGCGGGCGATCTCCAGCCCCATCCGCCCCTCAGCCCGGCTGGTGGAGAAATCGCGGATCCAGCGAAGCCGGTTGTTGGCCAGCCGCGGGGTGCCGCGGCTGCGGCGGGCGATCTCGTCGGCCGTGGCGTCGTCCATCGGCATGTCGAGCTTGCCGGCCGATCGCCGCACGATCTCGGCGAGTTCCTCCGGTGAATAGAAGTCGAGGTGCTCCCGCATCACGAACCGGTCGCGGAGCGGCGCGGAGATCAGGCCGGCCCTGGTCGTCGCGCCCACGAGCGTGAAGGGCCGCAGCGGCATGTTGATCGTGCGGGCCGCGACGCCGTCGCCGAGCGTGATGTCGATCCGGAAATCCTCCATCGCCGGATAGAGAAATTCCTCCACGGCGATCGGCAGCCGGTGGATCTCGTCGATGAACAGGACGGACCCCTCCACGGCGTTGGTGAGGTAGGGGAGCAGGTCCTTCGGCGCGGCCAGCGCCGCGCCGCTGGCGATCTGCAGCGTGGTGCCCAATTCACGCGGGATGCAGGTGGCGAACGTCGTCTTGCCGAGCCCCGGCGGGCCGTCGAGCAGGATGTGGCCGAGCGTCTCGCCCCGCTTCCGCGAGGCGTCGACGGCGATCGAGAGCCGCTCGAACACCGCCCTTTGGCCGACCATCTCGCTGAACCGCTGCGGCCGCAGGGCGCGATCCTCGGACGGCGCGTCGTCGGCGGCCTGGACGGTGGGCTGGCGGAAGCTTTCCATTGGTGAATCTCCGCGACACAGCCTAGCAGGCAGTGAAAAAACGGGCCGCGCCGCGTGGCCCGGGCCCGCGGCAGGGGGTAGTCTGGCCGTCGTCGTCCGCCGCCAGACACGACTTCGGGGAGCCATCGGGCCTTGTCTCTCCCGCTCTGCTATTGCACGAACGTCCACCCCTGCCGCTCGGCCGCCGAGATCGAGCGGATGCTCGACACCTACGCCCTGCCTGTGCGGGCGAGGGCGGGCTTCGACATCGCGGTGGGACTGTGGCTGCCGGCCGTGGCGGTGGCGGAGACGCTCGCCACCCCCGCCGCGCACGCGGGCTTGCGGCAGGCGCTCGCTGCCCGAAGCCTCACCTGCCACACGCTCAACGCCTTTCCGTTCGGCGACTTCCACGGCAGCCGGGTGAAGGAGCAGGTCTATCTGCCCGACTGGTCCGACCGGCGCCGGCTCGACTACACACGCGACTGCGCTCGGCTGCTGGCGGACCTGCTCCCCGCGGGCGTCGCTGGCAGCATCTCGACGCTGCCACTGGGCTTCAAGCACGCCACCCGGCCACCCGGCTTTCGCGCCGCTGCGATCGCACACCTCCTCGACCTCGCCGCCGGCCTCGACCGGCTGCGTGACGAGACGGGCCGCACGATCCGGCTGGCGATCGAGCCGGAGCCGTTCTGCCTGCTGGAGACGACCGCCGAGACCGTCGCCTTCTTCGCTGAGCTCTGGGCCGCCGCCGACGCGACAGGCTGCGGACGCGTCGCCCGGGAGCATGTGGGCGTCTGCTACGACGTTTGCCACCAGGCGGTCGAGTTCGAGGATGCGGCCGCGGCGGTCGTTGGCCTCGAGGCGGCCGGCATCCGCATCAACAAGGTGCAGATCAGCTGCGCGATCCAGCTCGACGACCCCGCCGACGCCGCGGCCCGGGCCGCCCTGGCCGCCTTCGCGGAGCCGCGGTATCTGCACCAGACGATGGCCGTCGCGGCCGACGGCCGGATCCTGAGGGAGGTCGATCTCTCGCCGGCGTTCGCACAGGATCCGCCGGAGGATTGGCGGTCGGCCCGCACCTGGCGCACGCACTTCCACGTGCCCGTCGATGCGGAGCGGCTCGGCCCGCTCGGCACGACCCGCGAGGAGCTGCG
>JBIJCD010000161.1:0-7590 GCA_044344895.1 Pirellulales bacterium
ATTTCGCAGTAGGCGTCGGAGCTCTTGAGCGTGTCGGTGGCGGCATGGAAACCGATGAACGCCTTGCCTGATCTGATCCAATCGAGGAAGGCCGCGATGTCGGGGATCGGCAGCTCGCCCGTCGTGCTCGCGAAAATCATGCCGTCGAAGTTCGCCAGCGACGCCGGCGCGAAGGCCTTGGCGAACTGCTCCTTGAGCACTCCCTGCCAGGCCGCGTCGGCCACGCGAAACTTCTCCTGTTCGGCCTTGAACGCCTCCTGCTGCTTTCGCCAGTCGTCGTCGCTCGTGCCGGCGGCCCGCTTCGGAGCCTGGGGCTGCGGCCCGCGGCCGGGGGGCATCCGCAGGTAGTCCAAGTGGTAGAGGCCGCTCGAGCGGCCGAGCTCCTCGAGCGCCGCCTCGGCCGTGGCGATCGAGGCGTGCCGAAAGCCGGCGGTCACGGTGACCACGAGCAGCCGGGCGGGCTTGCCGGCGTCGGCCGCCCCTGCCGGGCCGGTGGCCAGCGCCAGGAGCAGCGCGACGATGAACGCTGTCTTCATGGCAGCTTGATTCATGGCAGCACGCATCACTTGTCTCCGATGCACCAGAGGGAGTCGTGGGTCCGCAGGAACATCCGGCCGTCGACGCAGACGGGCGTGGCCACGGTCATCTCGTCGACAGCGCCCTGGCCGACGACCTCGAGCGTGTCGGCCGCGGCCGGCAGGCCCAGCACGCTCGACTCGCCGTCCTCGCGGGTGACGATGATGCGGCCGTCGACGACCACCGGGGAGGCGCTATAGGCATTGCGGTTCTTCGGCAGCTCGAGCTTGGCGACGGTCCTGCCGGTCGCGGCATCGAGGCACTCGATCCGTCCCTTGTCGGTGCAGACGACGACGCGGCCGTCCTTCACGGCCGGCGTGGGCACGTCGGCGCCCAGGTCGCTCCGCTCCCAGGCGACGTGGGAGGCGGTCACGTCACCCTTGCCGCCGCGGCGGATGGCGGTGATCGTCGCCCCTCGGGCGTACGGCGCGATGACGAGGTCGCCGGCCACCACGGGCGAGGCGATCGACCTGAAATACTTGTGGCCGGTCGGATTGAGGCCGCCCACCCGCCAGAGCTCCCGGCCGTCGGCCGCGTCGTGGGCGGTCACATGGTCGGCGCCGAGCACGACGAGCATCTCCGCAGGCTCCCCCTTGGCCGGATCGCCCGCGACCACGACCGGCGTCGAGTAGCTCTGCGCCGCTTCGTCGGGCGCGTCGAGCATCCGGTCGTGCTTCCAGAGCAGCTTCCCCGTTCCCCGGTCGAAGGCGGCCAGGTAGCTCGGGCCACTCTGCATGACGGCGACGACGACGGCGTTCTGCGTGAGCACCGGCGACGTGCCCAGGTCCCACCACAGCGTGTCCTCGCCGAATTTTTCCTGCAGGTTCGTCTTCCAGACGACGGCGCCGTCGCCGAGATCGAGCGCCGCCAGTTCGCCGCTCTTGAAGTAGACCCACGCATGCCGGCCGTCGGTGACCGGCGAGGAGTTCGCTCCGGTGGCCTTCTTGTGCTTGCCGGCCCGCTCGGCCCCCAGGAGCTGCCTCCAGACTTCCTTGCCGCCGCGGTCGAAGCAGAGCACGGCGTCCTTTCCGTCGACCGTGCAGGTGACGACGATGCGTTCGCCCCACACCGCCGGCGTGCTGGCGCCGAGGCCCGGCAGCTTCACCTTCCAGAGCACGTGGTCGGTCGGGCTCCACGACTTCGCATACCCCGCGCCCGCGGCAGCGCCGTCGAGGGCCGGACCGCGCCAGTTGGGCCAGTTGTCGGCCCGCGCGGCCCCGCTGACCAGCGCGGCGAGGATCCCTACAGACACGATCGCGGCCGGCAGCGATCGCACTACCCCTGATACATGCACGCCCAGCATGGCAATCACTCCCGATGAAAACCGTCGCCGCCCGAGCGGCACCGCCCCACGGCGGCGTGAGTCTACCCCGTCAGCGCTTCCGCGGCACGGCGTCGGGACCGAAGGCGTCGACCGGGTCGGGGTTGCGGGACGGCATGGCGGCCCGCACCCGCTCACGCCACGCCACCAGCCGCGCCAGGAGCGCTCGCGCGCGGTCGGGCCGCTCGCGGGCCAGGTCACGATACTCGCCCGGATCGTCGGCCAGGTCGAAGAGTTCCACGCGGCCATCCTCGAAGTGCTCCACCAGCTTTTCCATGCCCGGCCGCGGGCCGTCACCAGCGATGAGCGCCGCGGCGGGCTTGCCGCCCTGGTTGGAATAGTGCGGATAGTGCCAGACGAGATCCCGCGGCGCGAGGCCACCGCTCGAGTCGACGAGCGGCCGCAGGCTCTGGCCGTCGAGGCCGGCCGCGGGCGGCGCACAGCCCGCCGCCGCCAGGAGCGTGGCCGCCACGTCGAGCGTGGTGACAGGCACGTCGCACGTCGCGCCGGCCCTGGCCACGCCGGGCCAGCGGACGACGAGCGGCACCCGGATGCCCCCCTCGTACACGAAGCCCTTGCCGGCCCGCAGCGGCAGGTTCGAGGTGGGCGCACCCTCCGCGGTCGAGACGCCGCCGTTGTCGCTGGAGAACACCACGAGCGTGTTGCCTGCCTGGCCCGACTTCTCGAGCGCGGCGAGCACCGTCGCCACCGTCTCGTCCATCTCGCGGATCATGCCTGAATAGACCGGGTGGTCCTGCACCATGCGGGTGAACGGGTCGCCCGGATGCTGCGGCGGCGGGTCGAACCGAGGGCCGACGCCAACGGCGCGGCGGCCCTCCTCGAGGGCCAATTCAGGCCGCGTCACCAGCGGCACGTGCGGAGAGTGCATGGGCACGTAGCAGAAGAACGGCCGGTCGGCGTGGGCCGCGATGAACTCCGCGGCCTGCGCCGCGATCGCGCGGGCGTGCAGCGGGTCGTCGATCGGCCCGCTCCCCGGTCCGACCGCCGTCGAGCCGGTGACGGCGAATCCGTGCCGCTCGATCTCCTTCGGCGGACCCAGGTGCCACTTGCCGAACACGCCGCTGGTGTAGCCCCGCTCCCGCAGGAGCTCTGGCAGCGTCACCTCCTCGTCGGGGAGGCTGCGGAGATAGTCGGCCGGCAGGAGCGGGCCGCGGCGGTCGCCGCCGATGTAGTTGGTAATCCGCACGCGGGCCGGATGCCGGCCGGTCACGAGCGCCGCCCGGGTCGGCGAGCAGACTGGGCAGGCGGAGTAGCCGCGGGTGAAGAGCACGCCCTCGGCCGCGAGCCGGTCGATCGTGGGCGTGCGGTAGAACGTGCTGCCCGTGCAGCCGAGGTCGCGGGCGCCCAGGTCGTCGGCCAAGAAGACGAGCAGGTTCGGCGGCCGCTTCGCACCGGCGGCCGCGGCAGGAGCATGCGGTGCGGCCGCCGGCGCGGCCTGGGAAGCCCAGTTCGCCACGAGGCTCTGCGAAAGCTCACGGACGAGCTGCGGCTTCTCCGCGGCGAGGTTCTTCGTCTCGTCGGGATCGCTGGTCAGGTCGAAGAGCTCGGTCTCCCGCCGCCGCCACCGCTCCTGCGAGTGCGGATCGACCTTGCCGGCCGGGCCTTCGGGAAACTCGCCTTCCGCTGCGGCCGACGTGGGCTCGATCAGCTTCCAGCGATGACTGCCGGATGCCTGCCGGTCGTCGCGGATCGTCCACCGCCAGAGCAGACTCCGCGCGGGGTCGTCGAGGTCGACGAGCGTGTGCGTGTAGCACTCTCCGAAGATCTGCCGCCGCGCCGCCACGGCCCGTTCGTCGAGCAGGTTCACGCCCGGCAGTCCGGCCGGCGCCGACACGCCGCAGGCCGCCAGCACCGTCGGCATGATGTCGAGCGAAGCGGCCAGCGCGTCGCTGGTGCGCGGCTGGATCGCGCCGGGCTGGCGGAGCATGATCGGCGTCCGCAGGCCGCCCTCGTAGGGAGAGAGCTTCGACCGCGGTGCGAACTGCGGCCGGTCGTGGCTCTGGATCCAGCCGTTGTCGGTGACGTAGACCACGAGCGTGTCCTGCGAGAGCTTCTCGCGGTCGAGGTGGTCGAGGAGGTCGCCCACGGTGCGGTCGAACCGCTCCACGTTGCCCCAGTACCGCGCCACGTGGAGGCTGTCGGCGTGCGCGGCATAGTGGTCGACGAGCTCCTGCGGCGGGTCGTGCGGGTCGTGCGGCAGCATCGGGGCGTACCAGACGAAGAAGGGCTTGCCGTCGTCACGGCAGCGGCCGATGAAGTCGTAGACCGGCTGCATCGACTTGCGGCCGATCGCCAGCCCCTCGTCGCCGTGCCGCTGGCCCTTCGTCATCCCGTCGGTGAATCCACCCCGCTTGAAATCCCCCTGCCACCACTTGCCGGTCTGCAGGCTCCGGTAGCCGCGGTCGGCCAGGAGCTGTGGCAACAGCGGCCACTCGGCGAGGTGCCGGTTCATCGCCTCTCGGCCCGCCATGAAGGCGGCCTTCCCCTCGGGGCTGTTCCGCGGCACCCCCGGCTGCTCGGGCGGGTCGTTGCCCACGATGCGGTGCTCGTGCGGCAGCCGCCCGGTGATGATGGAGGCGAGGCTCGGGCAGCAGAGGCTCGAGGGCACGTAGCCGCACCGGTAGACGAGGCTCTCCCGCGCCAACCGGTCGAGGTGCGGCGTGCGGAGCCGCTCATGGCCCATGAAGCCGTAGTCCCGCCAGTGTTGGTCGTCGGAGATGATGAGGACGACGTTGCGAGGACCGGGCCGCGTGGCGGCCACGGCATCGGCTGCCGCCACGCTCCGCCCGAGAACACAGGCGACCACAGCCGCCAACCAGAACCTCGGGCTGCCCGGGATCCTTCCGCCGGCACGAATCGTCATGACGCGTCTCCCGTTCACCACCGACATCGGCACCGGCTTGCACCGGCCTCGGCACGACGTCAGCATTGTGACGACGGGATGACGGGCACGCCACACGCGCCACCGACGCCCGCGGCCCGAGGGTTCACCCGATGAATGGCTGGCGCTGCACGCTGCGGCTGGCGGCGGGACTGTTGGTAGCGGCCGCGGTGTGCCGAGCGGCCGTCGTCGCCGCGGAGCCCGCGCTCGACCCGGTGCCCTTCGGCACCGATTTCCCCGATCTCGACGGCTGGGCCACCGCGGGCTGGTGGACGCGGCAGCCTGCTGCTGACCAAGCCGCCGTCCGCGGCCGGCGGCTTCCGTTTCCGCTCGACGTGCCACGGCGGGACGTCATCGCCTTCGCCCTCTACACCGTGGCGATCGATCCTGCCGGGCCGGACACGCTCAAGCTCTCCGCGCAGCTGTTTCCGCTGCGTCCCGACGAGCCGCGGGAAGCCCGGCTCGAGATCGAGCGCGACGGCCGCTGGGTCGAGGTCGCGCGGGCCGACGTGCTCTACCCCGGCTGGGACGCGCACTTCCGCGTCGCCGACTGGGATGCCTCGCGGAACTGGTCCTATCGCGTGCGGCACGGTGCGGAGGCCGTGTTCGCCGGCACGATCCGCCGCGATCCCGCCGACAAGTCCGAGATCGTCGTGGCGGTGATGTCGTGCAACTCCTCGGGCACGCCCGGCCCGCGCGAGGAGCTCGTCCGGAGCCTGCGCGCCGCCGACCCCGACCTGCTCTTCTTCGCCGGCGACCAAACATATCGGCACACGCAGCACACCGTCGGCTGGATCGAGTTCGGCCTGCAGTTCCGCGACGTCATCCGCGACCGGCCCACCGTGACGATCCCCGACGACCACGACGTCGGCCACGGCAACCTCTGGGGCGCCGGCGGCAGGCAGGCCACCCGCAAGGACGCCGCCGACGGCGGCTATCTCTACCCGCCCGCCTACGTGAACATGGTGCAGCGGCAGCAGACCTGGCACCTGCCCGACCCGGTCGACCCCGCGCCGGTCGACCGGGGCATCGGCGTCTACTTCACGCGGCTGCTGGTGGGCGGCCTCGACTGCGCGATCATCGAGGATCGCAAATTCAAGACCGGTCCCTTCGGCACGATCCCCGCGATGGGGCCGCGGCCCGACCACATCACCGACCCCGCGTACGACCGCGCGGCGATCGACCTGCCCGGCCTCGAGCTGCTCGGGCGGCGGCAGCTCGACTGGCTCGAGCGCTGGTCGCGGGACTGGCGGGGGGCCAGGGCGAAGGCGGCGCTTTCGGCGACGGCGTTTTGCGGCGCGGTGCACCTGCACGGCAGGCAGGCCGACCGGCTGCTCGCCGACCTCGACTGCAACGGCTGGCCCCAGAGCGGCCGCAACGCGGCGCTGCGGATCCTGCGGGACGCGAAGGCCGTGCACCTCTGCGGCGACCAACACCTCGCGGCGGTCGTGCGGCACGGCATCGAACGGCACGGCGACGGTCCCTGGTCGTTCACGGCGCCGGCGCTGGTCAACACGATTTACGGCCGCTGGTGGCACCCGCTCGACGAGCAGCCGGGGGCCAATCCCGTGCCCGCGAGCCCGCTGCCCTGGACCGGCGACTACGAGGACGGCCTGGGCAACAAGATCACGATGCTCGCCTACGCGAATCCGGCCGACATCGAGGACGAACGGAAGCGGGGCGACGGCTACGGCCTGGCCCGGTTCGACTTCGGCACGAGCCACGTGACGTTCGAATGCTGGCCGCGGTTTCCCGCCGCCGGCGCCGACGGCCGGCCCGTGCAGTATCCCGGCTGGCCCGTGCGGGCGCCGCTGGAGCGGCCGCAGCCCGCCGCGACCTCGGCGCGGCAGCCCGCACCGGGCGGCGACCGGCCCAACGTCGTCGTCGTGCTCGTCGACGACATGGGCTGGAAGGATCTCGCCTGCCAGGGCAGCGGCTTTTACCGCACCCCGCACGTCGACCGGCTCGCCGCATCGGGCATGCGGTTCACGACCGGCTATTCGGCCTGCACCGTCTGCTCCCCCACCCGGGCCGCCATGCTCACGGGCCAGTATCCCGCCCGGCTGCACATCACCGACTGGATCGCCGGGCACGACCGGCCGTTCGCGAAGCTGTCGATCCCCGACTGGCAGAAGCGGCTGCCGCTGGAGACCGTGACGGTGGCCGAGCGGCTCAAGGCCGCCGGCTACGCGACGGCGTCGATCGGCAAGTGGCACCTCGGCGGCGCGGGCTTCTCGCCCCGCGAGCAGGGCTTCGACGAGAACGTCGGCGGCACCGACCGCGGCCAGCCGCCGAGCTATTTTTCGCCCTACAAGATCCCCACGCTCGCCGACGGTCCGCCGGGCGAATATCTCACCGACCGCGAGGCCGCGGAGGCGGTGCGGTTCATCCGCGACCACCGCGACCGGCCCTTCTTCCTCTACCTGCCGCACCACTGCGTGCACACGCCGATCCAGGCGAAGCCGGAGGTCGCCGCGACGTATGCGGACAGGCTGCAGGAAGCCGGCGGGAAGAACGCCGCCTATGCCGCGATGGTGGAGAGCGTCGACGACGCCCTGGGAAAAATCCTCGACACGCTCGAGTCGCTCGGCCTCCGCGACCGCACCGCGATCTTCTTCACCAGCGACAACGGCGGCCTCGCGCAGATGACCGACAACGCTCCGCGCCGCGCCGGCAAGGGCTCGGCCTACGAGGCGGGCGTCCGCGTGCCGTTTCTCGTGTCGTGGCCGGGGGTCACGCGGCCCGGCACGACGAGCGACGTGCCGGTGATCACGCCCGACATCCCGGCGAC
>JBIJCD010000162.1:0-7577 GCA_044344895.1 Pirellulales bacterium
CGCGACGGGATCGGCCTGCCCGTCGGGCACGTGCACCGGCACGCCGATCTGCCGGCCGAGCACCGCCAGCTGCTCGATGGCCGCGGGCCGCTGCAGGTCGGCGGCGACGAGCAGCACGCCCGCACCTTGCTGCTTGATCCGCTTGGCCAGCTTGCCGCAGGAGGTCGTCTTCCCCGAGCCCTGCAGGCCGCAGAGCATCAGGATGGTGGTGGTGCCGGGCTGGAGGTGGAGCGAGTGGTCCACCGGCCCCATCAGGTCGACGAGCTCGCGGTGCACGATCCCCACGAGCTGCTGGGCCGGATCGAGCGACTCGAGCACCCGGGCGCCCGTGGCGTCGGCCACCACCCGCGACAGGAACGCGTCGACGACGTCGTAGGCGACGTCGGCCTCGAGGAGGGCGGTGCGCACCCCCGAGAGGCCCTCGCGCATGTTGGCTTCGGTGAGCTTGCCGCGGCCGCGCAGGGCGTTGATGGCCGAGGACAGCGAGGCGGTCAGCGACTCGAACATGGCGGCTCCGGGGCAGGGGGCGGGGCCGCGATTATAGGGGTCGGCAGGGCCGCAATCGCCCCCCCGGTGACGAGCCGCTCGAATCGGGAGCGGACACACGACGTGCCGCTTGCCCGACGCTTGGCCGGCAAGAGCGACGCGTCACCGGAGGGGCTGTCCGAGGCGGGAGTGCAGGGTCTCGGCCACTCGACTTCAGCTGAAGGTGCCCTGGTCGACCACGACGGGCGCCGACGAAGGAACCGACATCATCGCCCCGCTCTCGCCGCAGCCCGAGCCGCAGCCCGAGCCGCAGGCGGGCCCGCAGGCCGGCTCGCAGGCCGGGGCACACGCCGGCGCACAGGGGGCAGCGCACGGCGCCGGGCTCATGAACCCGCCGCCCGAGCACGGGGAGCGGAACTCCATGAACGAAGGACGGCGGCAGTTGTTCCCGCCTCCGAAACAGCTGCTGCATCCCGGGGCGGCCGCGAGGCTGCCGAGGGCGATCACCAGACACAGGGCACGGCACATGATTGGCACCTCCACCACCGCCGGTCGCCGGGCAACCCGCGGTCGGACACGATGCGTCGTCCACGACGACGCCTCGCAACCCTAGCTCACGATTCCGGCGCGGGTCGGCGCGGCCCGCGAAAATCGGTGGCGGCAACCGGGCCCCGCCCTTGAGGCGGCATCCGGCGGTGCCGAACCGACCGCCGGTGACGGTTACGCGGACGGAGTGCCCGTTTCGCCTCCCGTTCTCCACGATTCCCCGGCAAACGACGTCGCCAACGGGTGGTACGGTTGTCGAAAGGTGCTGACAGCGGCCGCAACGCCGCCGCCTTTCCGCCTTCCCTCTGCCGTCGTGCCCTCGGTGTCCCTGCTGCGTCCGTCGTCCGTCCGCCCGCTCTGCCTCGCGCTGGTGGCGTGGGCCGTCGCCTTCCTCGGCCCCGCTGCGCGAGCCGATGCCCCACGGACCGCCGCCTGCCCCGCGGATGCGGCCCCGGCACTCGGCCAGGCTGGCGGCGGGACTGTCGCCCTCGATGCGAGCCAGCTGGACGCCGGCCAGGATGTCTGGTCGGTGAGCACCCGCCGGCTGCCGGCGGTGTGCAGCCCGCCGGCTGCCGCCCAGGTCGTCGTCGAACGTCTGGTTGCCGGCCCGGCGGCCACGTCACGCGCGACGGCCGGCGGCAGCGAGAGCCGCCGCTGGGAACGGTCCGACCAGGAGAGCCTGTTGAGCGAGCAGGTCCGGCCGCTGGTGATCTTCGTGCACGGCAATCGCTACGACCACGCCGACGCCAGGCGGCAGGGCGTGCTCTTGGCCGCGCGCATGGCCAAGTGCTGCCCCGAGTCGGCCGCCGCCCAAACCGTCATCTTCTCCTGGCCCAGCGAACAGCAGGGCATTCTCCTGCGGGACGGCCGGGCGAAGCTCGACCGCGCCCGCGCCGATGCCCACTACCTGGCGTGGCTCCTGGGCAGGATCGACCCCGCCCGGCCGGTCGCGATCGTCGGCTACAGCTTCGGCGCGATCGTGTCCCTCGGCGCCCTCGACGATCTGGCGACGGGCCGCGGCATGCCACGCGACGCCGCCGCCCCCTGGACCGAGCGGACGGGCCGGACGCACCTCGTGCTGGTGGCGCCTGCAGTCCGGTGCGACTGCCTGGCGGTCCACGGACCGCACCGGCAGGCAGCCCTGTGCATCGACCGGCTCTCGCTGGTCATCAACTCGGAGGACGAGGCGCTGCGGTTTTTCCCGCTCCTGGAGCATGACGTCCGCGTGCAGGCGCTGGGCGAAGTCGGCATGCCCCGCCGCTGGCTGCCGGCGGGCGTCGAGTTCGCGACCACCAACGCCGCCCCGATCATCGGCCGACAGCACAGCTTCCTTCCCTACCTCGGCTCCAACACGCTCACGCGACGGATCTGCGAAGGCGCCGGGGAAGCACTGGATCGGTCGCCGCATCCCGCGGCGGCCAGCGCCGAGCCGGCGGGCCATGCCGGCTCGCAACAGTCCGGCGAAAATCGGCCGGGCTGACGGCCACGGCGACGCGGCACGGCCGCTTCTCACCGCTGCGACGGCCACACAAGCGGGCTCCGTAAGCCTATTCCCGCCAATGCGTTGCGCCGGGCGGCCGAACGGATGTCCCCCCGCTAGCGCCGCCGTCCGTCCCCCGGAGCTTTCGCGGCGTCCGGAAATTGTTGACTCGCGCTGCGGGTGAAATAGAGTGAGGTTGCCTCTTTGACTCCTACAACACGCAGCTTCGATGCAATCCGCACAACCGCCCTTTCCGGTCGCCGGGTTCCGCGCGGGCAGACCGCCGCGGTGGACGCTGCGCCGGGACGGCTTCAGTCTCGTCGAGCTGCTGGCGGTGCTTTCGATCCTCGTCACGCTGGTCGGCCTGCTGCTGCCGGCGGTGCAGCGGTCCCGTGAATCGAGCCGGATGAGCAGCTGCGGCAACAACCTGAAGAATCAGGGCCTGGCGCTGGGCAACCACGAATCGAGTCGGCGGTCGTTCCCTCCCGGCAACGAGCAGATCGGTAGCCGGTTCCATGCGTGGTCGTCGTTCATCCTGCCGTTCATCGAGCAAGCCGGCGTCGCCAACCGGATCGACTACCGCAAGCCCTGGGACGACGCGGGCGGCAACCTGGCGCTGGCCGACCTCACGCTCCCGATGTACGTCTGCCCCAGTGGCATGAAATCGTTTCCTGGCAAGCAGGATTACGGCGGCGTCCTGGGCGCGTGGGTCGAGGCCGACGGCTCGTTCCCGACCGCCTCCGACTGGGAGCGCAGCGGAGTGCTCTACGCGACGAACGAACGGTTCCCGCGGCCCGCCTCGGCGGCGGCGATCACCGACGGTCTGGCGCAGACGCTGCTGGTCGCGGAAGGCGTCGACCGCGACCATGCCGGCACCGATCAGCATGCCTTCGGCGACAGCTGCTGGGCCTGCGGATCCAACTGCTTTCCTCTCACCTCCACGATCGTCAACAACCCCACCCGCGACGGCTTCCGCAGCAGGCATGTGGCGGGCGTGCAGGCGCTGTTCGCCGACGGCCACGTCGCATTCGTCGGCGATTCGACCGCGGCCGAGGTGCTCGTCGCCATCTGCACGAAAAGCCGTGGCGACCGGGGTTCGGCGACGTTCTGACATGCCAAGAATTCGTTCCACACCCCCGGTTCAGCGGCTCGGCTCGCTCGCTCAACCCCAGCGTCCACGAGATCGTTTTCCCAGCCACGCTCATCCGATCCACCGTGTTTAACCTTCCCAGTGCCCCGCAGGGCCGTCCCTGGTTGAGAAAGGCTCCCATGATCCGCAGGTTTTCGATTGTTTTCGCCGTTCTGGCGATCGGGCTGGCCGTCGCCGCCCCGGCGCATGCCGGCGGCCGGACCGGTAAGAGCACCGCCAAGAAGGTGGGCATCCGCTTCAAGAACATCGGCGCCCAACCGGTGCAGGTGAACGCCCAGTCAGGTTCGTCCGCCAGCGGAGGCGTGCCGCTGGCGCAGAATGGCTTTTACCAGGCCGACGTGGGCACGGGCACCTTCACCGCGGTCGCCAAGGGGCTGACGAACTTGATCACGAAGACCTATCAGGGCTCAGCGAGCAGCTCGCCGGTCTACCTCTACGTCGAGGCCGACAACACGGCGACGACGATCACCGTCGCGCCGCCGTTCTGAGGCTCGACCAGCCAAGTTCGGACTCGACAGGCTCGGCCCAGTCGACACCGCCACTGATCTGATCGTCGGCCCGACCGCGTGGCTGCCGCCGGGGCGCTCGCGGTCCGGCGCTGACCTCGGACATCCGGCCGCACGGGCGGCGCGGACCCGTCCGTCAGGCCTCCACTCCGCGGCATGCGAACCACTCCACCGTCTCGGCGATGCCCAGCCGCAGCGGCATCGAGGGCTGCCAGCCGAGGACATGGTCAGCCAGCGCGGCATCGAGCAGATTGGACCGCAGGTCGCCGGGCCGGGCGGGGCCGTGCCGCGGCGGCGGGATCGGGCGGCGTTCGTGGGTGACCCGGGCCACCTCCGCCCGGATCATCTCCTCGAGCTCGTTGACGTCGGTGCCAAGGCCGGTGCCGATGTTGAGGCTGGTCAGGGTACCCGGCCGCACCGCCTCGAGGTTCGCCGTCAGCGCGATGACGTTCGCCCGGGCCACATCGGCACCGTAGACGTAGTCGCGGACGTATCTGCCGTCGCCATTGATGGTGGCGACCTCGCCCGCGAGGAGTTTCTTGGCGAAGATCGCCACGACCCCCGCCTCGCCATGCGGGTTCTGCCGGGGACCGTAGACGTTCGAATACCGCAGGGCGACGGTGGCCAGCCCGTGCTCCACAGCAAAAAATTTTAGGTAGCGCTCGCCGACCCACTTCGTGATGCCGTAGGGGCTGACGGGATTGGCGGCGGTCGACTCCGGGGCCGGGGTCGTCACGTCGCCATAGAGGACGCCGCCACTGGAGGCGAAGACCACCCGTCGGCAGGCCTGCGCGACGGCTGCCTCGAGCACGTTGATCAGGCCGATGCAGTTGACCTGGGCGTCGAACCGCGGCTCCCGAACTGACCGGCTCACCGACATCTGGGCCGCCTGATGACAGATTGCATCGGGCCGCTCCCGCGCCATCACGTCGGCGACAGCGTCCGCGTCGACGATGTCCACCACGTGGAGCGGAACCGTGCCGGGCAGGTTGTCTCGCGAACCGCTCGAGAGGTCATCGATGACGGCCACGCCGTGGCCCGCCGCGAGGAGGCCGTCGACGATGTGGCTGCCGATGAAACCTGCGCCGCCGGTGACGAGCACTTTCATGTGAAAACAGTACCATACGATCGTCGGACATCGAAAAACCCGTCCCGCATCGGCTCCGGCCGGTCCGCGCCGCTTTCCCGTGGATGCGGTCCGGGCCCCGGGGGAGCGGGGTCGTCGCGATTCCACGCCCGGTCCAGGATGGAGAGCCGCAGGAGCGTGCGCACGCCCGTGGATCAGCGTTTCATCCCGATCTCCCGCTGGCACCCCGAGGGCGTCCTGCACTGGCTGACGCGGCCCCACCAGGCGCAGTTCGTGCTCGGCCGCGGCCCCGTGGCCGTGCGGTGCGCCGCCGACGGCTCGCCGCCCGCCGAGCTCGCGACGGTGACGACCTGGTCGTTCGACCGCTCGGCGGCCGGCGACGTCGTGCGGATCGAGTTCGCGTCGCCCGCCGACATGAAACGTTTCGCCATGCGCTGGCGGATCCTCGCGGACGCCATCCATCGCATCGGCCGTGACGACCCGGCGTTTGCCTTCCACGGTGTTCGGATCGCATTGGGAGACGGAGCGCGGGCCGGTGCGCCGCCGGACGTGCTGGCGTTTGCCCGGCTGCCGGGGGCGGCGGTGCGGCTGATCCCCAACCCCTACCTGCTGCGGCGCCGCGGCCGCCTGCCCGCGGCGCGTTCCTGGGAGCACAAGACCGATACGCTCTATTTCCGCGGGTCGAGCACCGGGGTGGCCGACTACCATGCGAACACGCGGGTGGCCCTGTGCCGTGCCGCCAGCCGCATCCCCCGGTCTGATTGCCGCGTTTCCCGGCTGAAGCAGGTGGAACCGGCGTTCGCCGCCCGGCTGCGGAGCGACGGCCTGATCGGCGGCCGTCATCCGCCCACGGCACTCAACCGGCATCGGTTCCTCGTCGAGGCGGACGGCAACTGCTCGTCGTGGGATCGCTATCTGCTGATCGGCTCGTTCGGCGGCGTTCCGATCCGGTTCGAGACCGCCTGGGAAGAGTGCTGGCACGACCTGCTCGTCGACGGCAGAAACTGCCTCGTCGCCGACCGGCACACGCTTTCGGCCGCCATCGAGCGGCTGCGGGCCGACGACCGTCTCGCCCGGCGGATCGCGGCCCGGGCGTCGGATCTCGTGGCCGAGCACCTCTCCCCCCGGGCGCTCGATCGCCGACTCGCCGGCAGCCTGGCCGGCCGCTGAACCGGCCCCGGCACGCGACCGCGCAGACGCTCGGTGCACCGATTGCTTGACCCGGCCCTGAGGCGGATGTAGGCAAAAGGGGGTAATTTTCAGTTCGTTCGGCCGGGCGCGCAGGGATGTCTCCGGTGAAGTCCCCGTGCTTTGGAGGCTGGCATGTCGAGCCCTCGCCATCCGTTGTTCGGCCGCCCCTGGATCGGTTCCCGCGGAACCGCTGCCTCTCCCGGCCGGAAGTCCCGTCGTCGCCCGATGCAGGCCGCGCCGCCGAACGCCTGCGAGCGGCTCGAAGAGCGAACGCTGCTGGCCGCCGTTCCACCGGCGCCGCTGGTGTCGCTCGTGCAGGACACCGGCATCAGCCAGACCGACCGGATCACGAGCGTCGGCCTGCTGTCGGTCGCCACCGCCCCGGGCGCATCCGCGGAGTATTCGACCGACGGCGCTTCGTGGTCGGCGACGTTCACGCCGCAAGCGGGTCTCAACAGGGTGCGGGTGCGACAAGCACTGCCTGGCAGCGGCCCCTCCGCGGTGACCACGTTCTCATTCACGCACGACACGTCCGCGCAGCCGCTGACGGTATCGCTCAAGGCCGACACCGGGGCCGCCGGCAACGACCGGGTGACGAAGGATGGCACGCTGTCGTTCCTCGACCCGGTCACGAAGAAGTCGACCGTGGAGACGGGCGCGGCCGTGCAGTATTGGAACGGCCTGAAGCTCGGCTGGGAGTCATCCTTCCTGCCCGTCGAGGGGCTCAACACCGTCAAGGTCCGGCAGGTCGACCGGGCAGGCAACACATCCGCCGAATCGACCCTGGAATACACGCTCGACAAGACGGCGCCCGTGGCGCCGGCCGTGTCACTGGCCACTGACACGAATATCTCCGACGACCGGATCACGTCCGACGGCACGCTCCTCACCGCCACGACCGGCCCGAACGCCGTTGAGGTGAACGCGACGTCCCAGTACTCCATCAACGGTGGCAAGACCTGGTCGAACACGTTCACGCCCAAGAGCGGTACCAACGCCGTGCTGGTCAGGCAGGTCGATCTGGCGGGCAACGCCTCTCCGGCGACGAAGTTCTCGTTCACCTATGACAATACGGCCCCGGCGCGGCCCGTGGTGTCGCTCCTGGCCGACACGGGGGCGAGCAAGACCGAC
>JBIJCD010000163.1:0-7566 GCA_044344895.1 Pirellulales bacterium
AAGAACGCGGCGAGCTCGTAGAACTCCTTCTGCGACAGTGGATCGAACTTGTGGTCGTGGCAGACCGCGCAGCCGGTCGTCAGGCCCATCCACACGGCCGACGTGGTCTCGGTGCGGTCGCGGGCGTAGAGGACGAGGTATTCCTCGTCGATGATGCCGCCCTCGTTGGTCGTCATGTTGCAGCGGTTGAAGCCGCTGGCGATCCGGTTGTCGAGCACCTGATCGGGCGTCGCCCGCTCGCCGTGGTCGGTGACCAGGTCTCCGGCGAGCTGCAGGATCGTGAACTGGTCGAACGGCATGTTGCGGTTGAAGGCGTTGATCACCCACTGCCGGTAGGTCCACATCTCGCGGAAATTGTCGAAGTGGATGCCGTGGGTATCGGCGTACCGGGCGTAGTCGAGCCAGTGCCGCCCGCGGTGCTCGCCCCACTCGAGGCTGGCGAGCAGGCTGTCGACCAGCCGCTCGTAGGCGTCGGGGTGCGGGTCGGCGACGAAGGCGTCGACCACCGCCGGCTCGGGCGGCAGGCCTGTGAGATCGAGGGCGACCCGGCGGGCGAGCGTGCGGCGATCGGCCTCCGCGGCCGGCGCGAGCCCCTCGGCCTCCAGCCGCGAGAGCACGAACCGATCGATCGGATTACGGACCCAGGCGGCATCCTTCACCGCGGGGAGCGCGGGCCGCCGCGGCGGGATGAACGACCAGTGCGGCTCGTATGCGGCCCCTTCGGCCACCCACTGCCGCAGCACCGCCTTCTGCTCTGCCGACAGCGGCTTCTTGACCGCGGGCGGCGGCATCACCTCGTCGGGATCGTCCGAGAAGATCCGGTCGAGCATGGCCGTCGAGTCGACGTCGCCGGGCACGATCGCGCCGTGCTCGATGGCGTCGTCGCGGCGGTCGAGCCGGAGTCCGGCCTTGCGGGCGGCACTGTCCGCACCGTGGCAGGAGAAGCAGTGCTCCACGAGGATCGGCCGGACGTCACTGTTGTAGGAGAGTTCGCCCGCCGACGCGGCGACGCATCCCAGCAGGAAAACACAGGCGGAAAAGATGGCGGAGCGGCTCATGGAATCTCCGGGCTGCTGACAGACCGGGCCACGAAACGCCCGGCTTCAACGGTGAATTCCCAGGATGTCGGCGTTGCGCTCCGCCGGCACTGGCACCAGAATTATAGCACGCACCAGGGCCTCGAAGCCACGACGGCGATCGCGCCTAAATCGTTGCGCCGCCTGACGTTGCCCAGGACGGCTGGTCGTGAACCGGACGCGGCCCAGGCGTCGGCCGCAGGGGCCAGCCCGTAGACTTCCCCTCGCTGGAAGCTCGGCAATCTCCGGAGGGCATGCCTTGAACACCGTGTGGAACGGACGGGCCGTCGCGGCGGGTGTGGTTCGCTTGGCTTGTGTCTGGATCGCCTTGAACTGTGGAGGAGCGTACATGTCGATGCAGGACGCCCGCGGAGACGACGCCGTCGGCGGGCCCCGGGCGGCGGCATGGAAGGCTGTGGACAAGTCGCTCGGGGAAGGGAAGCCGAAGACGGCGCTTGAGTCACTCGCCGGCATCGAGCAGGCAGCGATCGGCGAGCGGGCCTGGGCCGAGGCGGCCCGCGCGATCGCCACGCGGATCCTCGCCGAGACGGGTGACCGGCCGCCCGACGATCCGGAGCGGCTGATCCTGCTCTCGGCCGCGCTGGAGAAGGCTCCGGCCGAGGCTCAGGGCGTGCTGCGGGCGATCCTCGCCAACTGGACGTGGGGCTATTTCCAGGCGAACCGCTGGCGGTTCCAGCAGCGAACCGCCGGCGGGGCCCGGGCCGACGGCATCGGCTCGATCGCCGACTGGGACCTGCCGACGCTCGTGGGTGAGATCCGCCGGCAGTTCGACGCGGCCGTCGCCGCCGCCGGCAGTCCGGAGCGGACGGTCCTGCAGGGGCTGAAGGTGGGCGACTGGTCGGCGATCATCCGGCCGGGCACGATGCCCGACGCCTATCGGCCGACCGTCTGGGATGTGGTGGTCCGCGACGCGATCGAGTTCTCGTCGTCGGGCGAGCGCGGCCTGGTCGCGCCGGAGGACGCCTTCGAGCTCGACGCGACGAGCCCGGCACTGGCTCCGCCCGACGCATTTCGCGGCTGGCGTCCCGAAGCCGACAAAGCGGTCACCGACACGACGTCGCCGCTGCTGGAAACGCTGCGACGCTACCGCGACCTGCTCGACTTCCACGCCGGCGACGCCGATCGCGCGGCGTTCCTGGCCGCCGACCTCGATCGCATCCTCTGGGCCAGCGGCGCGGCGGTGTCGGCGGAAGGTGCGGCGGAGCTCCACGACCGGCGTGAGTCGGCGCTCGAGGCGTTCGTCGAGCGGGCGGGCGATCACGAGACGGCGTCGCTGGCGAGATTCCACCTCGCGGGCCTCGTGCGGCAGGGGCAGGAGCCTGACGTGGCCGGCGACCTGGTCGCGGCCCGGGCGATCGCGGCCACGGGCGCGGCGGCGCACCCGAAGTCGGCCGGCGGCGTCATGTGCGGGAACCTCGTTTCCGAGATCGACGCCCGCGAGCTCTCGGTGCAGTCCGAGCGGTCGTGGGCCGCGCCCTGGCCCGTGGTGCGGGTCAGCTACCGCAACCTCGCCACGGTGCACCTGCGGCTGGCCCGGGCCGATTGGATGGCACGGCTCGCGGCCGGCCGGCCGCACGTCGGCTGGTTCGACGACGACGACCGCCGCGGGCTTCTCGCCCTGCCGGCGGTGAAGTCGGCGACGATCGACCTGCCCGCTACGCCAGACCACCGGCAGCGGCACCACGACGTGCCCGTGGCCGCACTCGGCGCTGACACAGTCGAACCCGGACCGTACTGGCTCATCGCCAGCCACAAGGCCGACTTCGGCGACCAGGACAACGTCGTCCACGCGACGCTCGTCTGGGTGACCCGGCTGGCGATCGTGGCCGAGCAGTCGCGGCAGGTCTTCGGGGACGCGGCCACCGCGGGCGGGCAGTCCGGTCCGGTCGCCGGCCATGTCGTCGACCTGGCCTCGGGCGAACCGGTGGCCGGTGCGACCGTGAAGGCGTTCGTCCGCGACCAGCAAGGCAATCGGCAGCGGTTCGTGGAACGGTCGACCGCGACGACCGACAAGGACGGCCGCTACGAGTTGAACCTGGCGCAGGGGGCGGACTGCGTGCTCATGGCGACCGCCACCCTCGATGGCCGCAAGCACGAGGCCGCCACCGACGCCGCCGGCTTCTGGTGGAACCAGCAGCCCGCGACGCAGTCGCAGATGGTGCTCGTCACCGACCGCGGCATCCACCGCCCCGGGCAGACGGTCTTCTACAAGGGCATCGCCTGCGCCAGCGACCTGTCGAAGGGGCAGTACCGGGCCGTCGTCGGCCGTGAGATCGACGTGGTCCTGCGGGACGCCAACGGCCGCGAGACCGCACAGGCACGGCACACCACCAATGCCAACGGTTCGTTCCACGGCTCGTTTCCCATCGCCACCGGGGCGCTGCCCGGACAGTGGTCGATCGCGGCCCAGGCGAGCGGCCCGGACGGCTTCTCCGGTGGCGTCGCCGTCCGCGTCGAGGAATACAAACGGCCGAAGTTCCTCGTGACGCTGGCGGCACCCGAGAAGTCGGTGCCGCTCGGCGGCGTCGCCACGCTCTCCGGCACGGCCGCCACCTACACGGGCATCTCCGTGGCCGACGCCCAGGTGCGCTGGCGGGTGGAGCGGACGGTCCGCTGGCCCGAGTGGTGCCGCTGGTTCTTTCCCGGTCTGCCGTTCGGCGGCGGCGGGCAGCGGATCGCGCGAGGCACGGCTGTGACCGATCCCGACGGCCGCTTCACGATCGCATTCCCACTCAAGCCCGACCGCAACGTGCCGCGGGAGTCGCTGCCGGTCTTTTCCTACCGCGTCGTGGCCGACGTCACCGATTCCAGCGGCGAGACGCGGAGCGACGAGAAGCTCGTGAGCGCCGGCTACACCGACGTCGACGCCACGGTCACGGCCGACGACTGGCAGGCGACTGCCGCCGCCGGCACGCCCGCCGCGGTCGCCATCACGCTCGACACGAAGACGCTCGACGGCATGCCCCGAGCGGCCACCGGCACGCTCACGGTGTCGCGGCTGGTGCAGCCGGCGGAGGTCGTCCGCGCCGACTTCTTCTCGCCATCGCCGCGGCCGGGCCCGCGGCCGATGCGTGGCCGGCGGTCCGCCGCGGCGCCACCCCCACCGGCACCCGTCGATGCCGCGAATCCCGAGACCTGGGCCGGGGGCGAGGCCGTCTTCACGCAGAAGATCTCGACGGATGCCGCGACAGGCAGGGTGGTCGCCACGGCGAACCTGCCGGCGGGCATCTATCGGGCTGTGTTCGAGATCCCGGCGGCCGGCGACGTACCGGCGGTGAAGGCACAGCGGCTCGTCGAGGTGGTCGATCCGGCGGCCGCACGCTACGGCGTAAAGCGAGCTTTCGCGCTGGTGCCCCGGCAGCGGTCGATCGCGGCCGGCGAGGAATTCCTCGGGCTGGTCGGCACCGGCTACGACCGCGGCCGGGCGCTCGTGGAGATCTCGCAGGCAGGCCGGGTGCTCGAGCGGTTCTGGACGCCCGCGGGTCGCACACAGTGGCCGGTGCGGATGAACGTCGCGGCGGAGCACCGCGGCGGATTCACCGTGCGGGCCTGGCTCGTCCGGGACGGCCGGCTGAGCACGCAGTCGCAGACCATCGACGTGCCCTGGACCGACAAGCGGCTCACGATCAGGTGGGAGCGGTTCACGCGGCGGCTCGAGCCCGCCGCGAAGGAGGTGTGGCGGGCGACCGTCTCCTCCGTGGCCGATCCGCTGGGCGGCCCGGCCGCGCCGGCGATCGCCGAGATGCTGGCCGTGCTCTACGATCAGTCGCTCGACGCCCTCGCGCCGCACCAGTGGCCGGCCACCGGCCTGCTGGGCCTGTTTCGCCACGAGTCGAGCTGGGTGAACCTCGCGTTCACCAACGGTGGTGAATCGCTCGGCCACATCCGGGGGCAGTTCGCCACGCACGCTGCACCGGTTCCGGAGACCACCTACCGCGAACTCCGCGATCCGTTCGGCTCGCCGCAGCGCGGCGGGTTCGCCTTCCGGTCCCGGATGATGCGCGGCCGCCTCGGCGAGGAGAAGGCGATGCCGATGGCGATGGCGGCGGCACCGGCCGATGCCGCGAAGAACGCGACCGCCGACCGGCTCGAAGAGCGTCGGGCGGCTGGCGACGAGCAGCAGCGGAAACAGCAGGATGGCGCGGCACCGCCGTCACCGAAGTCACCCCCTTCGTCCGCCGCGGCCGCGGCGCCGCCGCCCCCGCGGAAAAACCTCGTCGAGACCGCCTTCTTCCTGCCCACGCTCGCCTCCGGCAAGGACGGCGTCGTCACGATCGAGTTCACGCTCCCCGACACGCTTACGACCTGGCAGTTCAAGGGGCTGGCCCACGACGCGGCCCTGCGGAGCGGCACGATCGCCGACGAGTGCGTGGCCGCGAAGGACCTGATGGTGGAGCCGGTCATGCCCCGGTTCTTCCGCGAGGGAGACGTCGTGCAGATCCCGGTCAAGGTCAGCAACCGCTCCACGGGCCGGCTCTCGGGAACGGTGAAGTTCTCGCTGACCGACGCCCGGACGAACGATTCCCGTGACGGGCTCGTCGATGGGCCGCGGGAGCTGCCGTTCGACCTGGCCGCCGGAGCATCGAAGCCGGCCGTGTTCACCGTGAAGGTCGCCGACGGCACCGAGGTGCTGCGTTACCTCGCCACCGGCGCGGCGACGGGCTCGGCCAAACCAGCGAGCGACGGCGAGGAGGCCCTGATCCCGGTGCTGCCGCGGCGGGTGCCGGTCGCCGAGACGGTGCCGGTGACGATCCGCGGCCCGGGCACGCGGCGGGTCGTCCTCGAGAGTCTGGCCAAGTCCGCCGGCGGCGCGATCGAAAACCAGTCGCTTGTCGTGCAGACCGCGGCGAACCCCGCCTGGTACGCCGTGCTGGCGCTGCCCACGATCATGGAGCAGGCAGACGAGAGCACGGAGACGCTGTTCACACGGCTCTACGCCAACACGCTCGCGGGGCACCTGGCCACGAGCGACCCGCGGATCGGGAAAGTCTTCGAGCAGTGGCGGCTGGCCGCGGGCCAGGGGGGCACCGCGCTCGAGAGCCCGCTCGACAAGAACGGCGACCTCGTGGCGACGCTCCTCGCCGAGACACCCTGGGTTCGCGACGCGGTGGACGAGCGGGAGTCGCGGGCCCGAATCGGCCTGCTCTTCGACCCCACGCGGGCCGCCAACGAACGGCAGGCGGCGCTCGCCCGGCTCGAATCGCTCCGCAACGGCGACGGCGGCTGGCCCTGGTTTCCCGGCGGCCAGACCTGCGACTCCGTGACGCTCGGCATCCTCGCGGGCTTCGGCCGGCTCCGCGCGGCGGGTGCGATCCAGGACGTCCAGCCGGCGCTCGCGACGCTCCCCTGGCTCGACGGCCGGCTCGTCGAGGAGCGGCGTCGGGCCGAGAAGCTCTGGCCCGACGGCAAGGAGGGCATCGCCCTCACCGACATCGGCGTCTATGCGCTCTATGCGCGGAGTTTCTTCACTCAGGACAGCCCGCCGCAGGGTGACGCCGCAGCGGCGATCGCCTGGGCGTTCGACGTGGGGCGGAAGTCGTGGATGAAGCTCGATGCCCGCCGCTCACAGGGGCACCTGGCGATCGCCCTGGCCCGTACCGGCGACCGGGCGACGGCCCTCTCGATCATCGACAGCCTGCGGCAGAGGGCGGTCGATGCCGCCGTGAAACCCGGCGAGGAGAAGGCGTCGTGGCAGGGGATGTGGTGGCGGGACCGGCATCCCGGCTGGTGGAGCTGGGCCTACGCCCCGATCGCCACGCAGGCGATCATGATCGAGGCCTTCGACGAGGTGGCGGGCGACAAGGAGGCGGTGGAGGCGCTCAAGGTCTGGCTCCTGTCGCAGAAGCGGACCAGCCGCTGGCCCGGCAGCCGGGCGACCGCCGACGCCGTGGGCGCGCTGCTCGGCCGGGGCGACGACCTGCTCGGCAGCCAGGAGCTCGTGACGGTCGACGTCGGCGGCGAGCGGGTGAAGCCCGCGGCGGTCGAGGCCGGCACGGGCCTCTTCGAGGCCCGGTTCGTGCGGCGGGAGATCCAGCCGGGCATGGCCGCGATCACGCTCACGAAGCCCGACAAGGGGCTGGCGTGGGGCGGCGTCCACTGGCAGTACCTCGACGACATCGCCAACGTCGACGCCGCGGGACGCGAGGAGCTTTCCATCGAGAAGCGGCTGTTCGTGAAGCGGTTCACGAAGGAAGGGCCGAAACTCGAGCCCGCGGCCGCCGACGGCACGACGGCCGTGGAGCTGGGCGACGAGCTGGTCGTGCGGCTGGTCGTGAAGAGCGACCGCGACTACGAGTTCCTTGAGCTCGCCGACCACCGGCCAAGCCTGACGGAGCCGGTGGACGTGCTCTCCGGCTGGCGATGGGGCGACGGGGCCGGCTGGTATGTGGCCGTCCGCGACGCGAGCACCCGGATGTTCTTCGAGCGGCTGCCGCGGGGCACCCACGTCCTCGAATACTCCCTGCGGGCG
>JBIJCD010000164.1:0-7554 GCA_044344895.1 Pirellulales bacterium
CCATGTCGTCGCGGCTCATGCCCAGACAGGTCTGCGTGAGGTCGTTGGTGCCGAACGAGAAGAACTCCGCGGTCTCGGCGATCTCGTCGGCGGTGAGCGCCCCCCGCGGGATCTCGATCATCGTGCCCACGAGATACTTGATCTTTTCGCCCGTCTCCTTCTGCACCTTCGCGGCGACGGCGTGCACGATCTCCACCTGGTTGTCGAGCTCCTTCTTGAAGCCGACGAGCGGGATCATGATCTCGGGCTTCACCTTGATGCCCGCCTTCTGCACCTTGGCCGCGGCCTCGAACACCGCCCGCGCCTGCATCTCGGAGATCTCGGGATAGCTGATGCCGAGGCGGCAGCCGCGGTGGCCGAGCATCGGATTGAACTCGTGCAGAGCGGCCACCCGCTTCGCCACGGCGTCGGGCGTCATTCGCAGCTTGGCTGCGAGGTCGGCCTGCGCCTTCGCGTCGTGCGGCACGAATTCGTGCAGCGGCGGATCGAGGAACCGGATCGTGGCCGGCCGGCCCTCGAGCGCCCGGAAAATGCCCTCGAAGTCGTCCCGCTGGTAGGGAAGCAGCTTGGCCAGCGCCGCCCGCCGGGCCTCGAGCGTATCGGCCAGGATCATCTCGCGCATCGCGTCGATGCGGTCGCCCTCGAAGAACATGTGCTCGGTCCGCGTCAGGCCGATGCCCTCGGCGCCGAAGGCGATGGCGTGCCGCACCTGCTCGGGCGTGTCGGCGTTGGTCCGCAGCCCCAGCTTTCGGTGCTTGTCGGCCAGCTTCATGATGAAGGCGTAGTACTGGTAAACCTCCGAGTCCTCCGGCTTCATCGTCCGCGTGATGAGCACCTGATTGAGCTCGCTGTCGGCCGTCTTGATCGCCCCGGAAAACACCTCGCCGGTGCTGCCGTTGATCGAGATCGCGTCACCCTCGCGGAGCGTCGTGCCGGCGCAGGAGAGCGTGCCCTTCGCGTAGTCGATCTGGATCGCACCGGCGCCGGCCACACACACCTTGCCCATCTGCCGGGCCACGAGCGCGGCATGGCTGGACACGCCGCCACGGCTGGTGAGGATGCCCTCCGCCGCAATCATGCCGCGCAGGTCCTCGGGGCTCGTCTCCACGCGGGCCAGCACCACCTTCTTGCCGGCGTGCGCCAGCTCCTCCGCCTTGGCGGCGGTGAAGACGAGCTGTCCCGTCGCGGCGCCGGGGCCGGCCGGCAGGCCGGTCGTCAGCAGGCGGCCGCTCTTCTTGGCCGCCTCGTAGTCGGCGCGGTCGAAGATCGGCGCCAGCAGCTGCGAGAGCGCGTCGGGGTCGGCCGACTGGATCGCGTGCTCGGGCGACATGAGCTTTTGCTTGACCATGTCGTGCGCGATCTTCACATAGGCCAGCGCCGTCCGCTTGCCGTTGCGGGTTTGGAGCATGTAGAGCTTCTTCTTCTCCACCGTGAACTCGAAGTCCTGGACGTCGCCGAACTTCTTCTCCAACCGCTCGCGGACCTTCTCCAGCTGCTTGTAGGTGGCGGCGAACATCGGGTCGTGGGCCATCTCCACGACCGGCTTGGGCGTGCGGACGCCGGCCACGACGTCCTCGCCCTGGGCATTGACGAGGTACTCGCCGTAGAAGACGTCCTCGCCGGTGGCGGGGTCGCGGGTGAAGGCCACGCCGGTGGCGCAGTCGTCGCCCATGTTGCCGAACACCATGCTCTGCACGTTGACGGCCGTGCCCCACTCGTCGGGGATCTTGTACTTGCGGCGGTAGAGAATCGCCCGCTCGTTCATCCAGCTGCCGAAGACGGCGCCCACCGCGCCCATCAGCTGCACGAACGGATCCTGCGGGAAGCTCTTGCCGGTCCGCTCCTTGATGAGGTGCAGGTACCGCTTGATCAGCTCCCGGAGGTGCGCGTCGGTCAGGTCGGTGTCGTTGTGGACGCCGACCTCGTGCTTCAGCCCCTCCATCACCTCCTCGAACGGCTCGTGCTCGTTCTCGTGCCGCTTCTGCACGCCCATCACGACGTCGCCGTACATCTGGATGAAGCGGCGGTAGGAGTCGTAGGCGAACCGCGGGTTGGCCGTCGCCTCGGCGAGCCCCTTGACCGTCTCGTCATTGAGGCCGAGGTTGAGGATCGTGTCCATCATGCCCGGCATGCTGTCGCGGGCGCCGCTGCGGACGCTGACGAGCAGGGAGTTCCGCGGGTCGCCGAACTTCTTGCCGGTTTCCCGCTCGAGGAGCTTCACGTAGGACGCGACATCCTCCTCCAGGCCCTTGGGAAACTTCTTGCCGTTGGTGTAGTAGTCGATGCAGACCTGGGTGGTGATGGTGAAGCCCGGCGGCACCGGCAGGCCGATCTTCGTCATCTGGGCGAGGTTGGCCCCCTTGCCGCCGAGCAGCGACTTCATGGTGCCGTCGCCGTCGCACTTCTTGGCCCCGAAGTAATAGATCATCCGGCCCGGCTTGCCCCCCTTGGCATCCTTCTTGCTCGAGCGGCGGGCGGAGGACTTCTTGCGGACGGTGGTTGCCATGGGCTGGTCGAGGCCTTTCGTACGGGGGAATCCCCGGGGGCATCCCGGGGAAATCCGGCTGTTTGTGCCGGGAAAGACGACCGAATCTAGTGTCAGGGCGGGGCACCGTCAACGCGGCGACAGCGGCGTCCACCACTCCCCCCCGCCGCGGGTCCGATGGAGCTTTCGCCGGGGATGGCACGTGTTTCCCAGCCGTGGCCGAAACGGCCAGCCGCTCCGGATCCTGGCACCGATCCCCGGCTGCCGAAATCCACCGCGGCACCGCTTCCGGGCTCGCCCGCGTCAGTCGTGACGGCCGAGCCACTTTTCGAAGATGCGATCCACTGTGCCGTCCTCGCGCATCCGCAGGATCGCCGTGTTGAAGTCCTCGCGGATCGGACTCCCGCTCGTGAGCCCGATCCCGTAGTCGAACGACTCGAAGATCGGGCCGACGAGTTCGACGCCCACCCGCTCCGGCCGGCTCGTCAGCGCCTTCAGCTGGTTGTTCTCCCCCACCACGGCGTCGAGTTCTCCATCGTCGAGCGCGGCGAAGGCGTCGTCGAGATTGCTGAACTCCCGAGGGATGCCGCCGCGATCACGGACCGCGGGCACCGAGACGGCCGACTCCTGGCAGCCGACCACGCGGCCGGCGAGGTCCTTCGGGCCGTGGATGCTGCCCCGCACCTGCTCCACCGTCAGGGCGGCGGTGAGCACACTCGTGAACGCCGCCAGCAGCACGATGCCGCCCACCATCCATGAGAAGGCGATCGCCCGACCCAGCCCGCTGGCGACGTGCTTGTTGTCGCAGCTGCCGGCCACAACCGTGGACGCGATCCACCACATCGCCTCGATGACGCCCCGCGGGTAGTCGGGCGGGAACGACTGCGGGTTTCCCGGCCGTTCGAACCACCACAGCAGGTGGCCGGATGCCACCGCCAGCGCCACGACCAGACCGAGGAGCCGGAGCAACTGCCACGACACCAGCGACGCCACCACCGGCAGCAAGCCTCGATCCGTCTCCCGTAGCACGGCGACGCGCAAGCCGGAATGGACGATCGGATGCGTGAGGTCCATGATCCGCTCGCGCTCCGCCGTGATCGCGATCGGGCCCAGCGCCACGTCAGCCGTGCCCGCGGGCAACGTCTCCATGAGCTGCCTGAACGTCGGCACCTTCGTGAACTCGTACTCCACGCCCACCCGGCGGGCCAGATCCTCCCAGACGTCGATCATGACGCCGGTGGGCTGGTCGCCCGACCACTCCACCGCCGAGGCGATCGGCATCACCGCCACCCGCAGCCGCGCCGGCGGCCTGACGGCGTCCTGCGCCACGGCGATCCCAGGGCATCCGCCGCCGATCGAGCCGGCCGCCAGGAACGCGACGAACGCCACGACCGCCGGCCCGCCGCCAAACCCGCCGCCGTGCGGCCGGCGGCCCGACCCGGCCGTGACGGCCAACCAGATCATCGCCGCTCCGACGAGCAGGCCGGCCAATCCCCCCAGCACGATCCACATCGGCAAGGCCGTCCCCGCCGCCGCGACCGAGGTGTCGATGTCGGACTCCGGCGACAAGCCTCCCGTCAGCCAGAGGAGCACCAGCGGCATCGAATTGTGGGCGACGTGGCAGGCGATCGCCGGCAGGATGCTCCGCGTCGCCAACGTGATCACGCCGGCCGCCAGCCCGAGCACGAACGTCTGCGGCATCCGCTCGGGAAGCAGGTGGAAGACCGCGAAGCAGGCCGCCTGCACGAGCAGGCCCGCCATCGCCCGCCCGCGTGACGGCCAGCTGCCGACGAGCGCCGACTGCACCCAGCCACGGAAGAGCAGCTCCTCCCCGACCGCGGGCACGAGCGCAATGAGCGTCCACGACAGCCACAGCGGCTTCGACCGCATCATCGTGACGAGCTTCTCCGCCAGGTCGCGGGCCTCCGCCGACACCTCCGTGCCGCGCAGGGCGAGGATCGCGGCCGCCCCGAGTATGAACAGGCCACAGCCCACGAGCGTCGCGCCGGCGACGGCCGCTGCTGCCCGCCAAGCACCTCCGCCCGCCGCATCCGCGGGCAGCCGCAGGCCAAACGTGCGGAAGAGGTCGACCCGCTGCCACGAGAGCAGAAGCGCAAGCGGCAGCAGCACCGCGGCCGCCTGGTGCACCGGGATCGCCAGGGCGAAGTCGGCCGGCGCAATCCCTTGCACGTACCACAGGCCCGTCAGGCCGATCACCAGCGCCATGATTCCCTGGGCGACGGTGGGCCGCCTGCGGCGGGCTGGCCGCGCGAGCACGCCGCCGGCGACGTCGGGGCCGCGGAAGAGGATCTCCTCGTCGGTGAGCATGGCGGCGGTTCCCCGCAGCAGCAGCCAGACGATCACCGCCGAGGAGACGAGCGACACGGCCAGCGGCACGGCCAGCCGCTCGACGGGTCCGGTGCCGGCCGCCGCAGCGGCCGGGCCGCCCGGTGCCGGCCGCCCCTCCGGCTGCAGGGTCGCGCGGGCGATCGCCACCTGCCCCGCGAACGGCACCGCCGGCAGCACCGGGTTGCTCACCGGGTCGGCCAGCAGGCCGGCGCCGGCCAACGCGCTGGCGATGAGCAGCACCGGCGTGAGCGTGTTCTGGGCCTCCTTGCCGCTCTTCGAGGCGGTGGTGACCGCCAGGCACATCGCCGCCGCCACCGCCGACAGGCCGATGAACGCGACCAGCGAGATGACGACGACCAGCGGCAGGTTGCCGTCCGGGAGGAGCGGCCCGCCCTTCGGCAGGAACCGCAGCGACACGGCCGCCGTGAGCGCGATCGAGATGACGTTGGCCACGAGCGTCGCCAGCGCCACCGCCCATACCGCCAGGAACTTGCCGCCCACGATGTCGATCGCCGCGCAGGGCGCGATCAGGAGCGTTTCGATCGTGCCCCTCTCCTTCTCGCCGGCGATCGCATCGATCGCGGGATAGAAGGCGCCGGTCATGGTGAGCACCGAGAGCAGCACGAACACGCCTCCGGCCGCCGTCGGCAGGAGTGTGCTGGCCGCCACGGTGCCCGGAGCGTCGGCCTTGCCGGTGAACTGCAGCCTGACCGGAGCGAGGATGCTGCCGGGCAGGCCGGCCCTGTCGATCCGGCGCCGCCGGGCATCCTCCGACAGGTCGCGCATCACGGCGTTGAACTGGTCGCGCACCCGCGGTGCGAGCGGCCGCGTCGCCGGCCCGCGCGCCTCCAGCGGCAGCGTCTCGGTGCCGTCGAGCAGGGACACGGCGTCCGCGGGCACGTCGATCCAGAGGTCGGCGCTCCCCTCGTCGACGGCCTCCCTGGCCTCCTGCTCCGACGCGTGGGCGAAGAGGAGCGAGCTGGGCCAGTCGCGGCGGGCGGCGACCTCGTCGGGCTGGAGCGACTCGAGCCTCTCCGCGAATGCCTGGGCGTCCCGCGACTGGCCCGAAAGGATGATCCGCAGGTCGGTCGGCGCCTGGCGGGCGTCGATGTCAGAGATCGCCGTGCGGACGCCCAGCGCGCTCGAGAGCGCCAGGATGGGATACATCGCCATCGGCAGGAGGAGCGTGACGAACAGCGTCCGCCGATCCCGCACGAATTCCAGCAGGTCGCGACGGGCCAGCGCCAATCGCGCCCGCGCCCGCAGCCGATCGGCCGGGGCCGACCGCCGCTCGGCCGCCTCGGGACCGGAAACCGCGTTCATGTCGCGGCCTCCGCGCCGATCGCTGCAAAAAACGCCTCCTCCAGGCCGGCGCGGCCGCCGACGATCTCGGCGGCGGTGCCCTGCGCCACCACGCGGCCGCCGTGGATGATCACGAACCGATCGCAGCGGTGTTCGATCTCGTGCAGCCGGTGGGTGGAGAGCAGGATCGCCCGTCCCTCGTCGCGCAGCCCGTCGAGCAGCCGGAGCAGGTCGCGGGCCCCCACCACGTCGAGCGCGTTGGTCGGCTCGTCGAGCACCAACGCCGGCGGATCGTGCACCAGCGCCCGCGCCAGTGACACCCGCTGCCGCTGCCCCGACGACAGCCGGCCCGCGGGCCGGTCGGCGAATCCGCCCAGGTCGAGCGGCCCGATGAGCTCGTCGATGCGGCGGCCGAGCTCGGCCTCGCCCATGCCGTGCAACCGGCCGTACGACCGCATGATCTCGCGTGCCGTGAGCCGGTCGGGCACGCCCGTCGTCGCCGACACGAATCCCAGCCGACGCCTGGCGCCCAGCGGATCCTCGATCACGTCGCACCCGGCCACACGGGCGGTGCCGGCCGTCGGCTTCAGCAGCGTGGCGAGCACCCGCAGCGTCGTGGTCTTGCCCGCGCCGTTGGCCCCGAGCAGCCCCACCATCTCGCCCGGAGCCACCTCCAGCGAGACGCCGTCCACGGCGCGAACGACGCTGCCGTCGCCGGCCCTGTAGTGCTTCACGAGATCGACGACCTCGATCATGTCGACCGTTCCTTTCACCCCTGCAGGGCCGCGGCTCAGATCTCGTCGCTGGGCGGAAACTGGCGGAACTCGAGGATCACCACGGCCACCGCCAGCAGCAGCGTCACCAGCACGGCCACGGCCGCGATCTGCACCCAGGCCGGCTGCGGGTCGACGAGGAGCTGCATTTCCGCGGGCAGCCGCTGCCGCCACGTCATCCAGGCCACGAGCAGGCTGCGCAGCCGCAGGCTCACGGTCGCCTGGTTGACGACGGCGGGGAGGAAGCCCGCCAGATACTCGACCACCAGCGCCGCCGCCACGCTCGCCACGAGGGCCCGCTTCGGCATGATCACCGCCGGCAGCGAGAAGAGGGCCGCCCGCCCGATCGTCGAGACCGCCACGAGCCCCGTGAAGACGCCCGCCACCCGCAGCGTGTCGGGCAGCTGCATGACCGCCAGCGCCAGGGCCGTCGCCAGCAGCGCGACGGCGCCGGTCCACACCACGGCGGCGATGTACGTGCCCAGCAGGAGCGCCCGGCGGCCCCCGGGGCGAACGGCGACGTGCACCCAGGTGCCGCGCTCCAGCTCGTCGGCTACCACCGGGCACATCGTGACCAGCAGGCCGAGCATGCACACCGCCTCCGGCACCAGCGCGTAGAGCATCAGCACCGCGAGGTCGTCGTCG
>JBIJCD010000165.1:0-7551 GCA_044344895.1 Pirellulales bacterium
CTTCGAGTGAGCGAAGGCCTGGAGGGCCGAAGCGAACGTCCGGCGACGGGCCATAGGCATCCCCGAACCACGACGCTCAGCGTTCACTGCAGCAATGTCTACCGACTGCCGTAAGGCATGCCGCCAGGTTCCGGATTCGGTCCACCGCTGCACGTCTCGGATTGGTTCGCCGGCTGCGGCATGCTCGTCGCCGGCGGACTTTGCTACGGGAGGCTCTCGGACGATGGCACGTCGCTGGTGAGTCGCAAAGTTCACCGGCTTCTGCGCGTGCCTCCGTCCGGCTCCTCAGCGTCGGGAGCGGCGGAGTGCCGACTCCTCTCCATACGAGGCCAGATGTACGGCGTTACTCGTTGACGTAGGTCTCGAGAAACCGGGCCAGGCGGTGGAAGTCGCTGCCCCGCTCGACATAGCGGACGACCGTCACGAGCGTGGCTGGATCGACCAGTTCCTCGAAGGGCACGTAGTTGAGGTCGAGCTGGCCCGACACGCTCACCATCACGCCGTTCAAGCCCCGCTCCGCCAGCGCCCGGTAGGCGCCCACGCCCAGCTGGCTGCCGAGCATCACGTCGAAGGCATGGGGCTTGGCGCATCGCGACTCGTAGCCGAGCTGCAGCCCCACCACTTTCCGCGACCGGCCGGTCTGCTTCTTGAACTCGTCGGCCACGAGCTTGGCGAACATCCGCCCCAGCTGCACCTGGGCGATCGAGATGTGGCCGTGCTCGTCCCGCGGGATGCCCTCGAGCTGCCGGCTCGGCAGGTACTCCGCGAGCCCCTCCGCCAGCACGATCACGCCGTACTGCTTGCCCTCCTCCTCCTCGCGGACCCGCATCGTCTTCACGATCCTGCCCACGACCTCGTCGATGTTCATCACCGGCTTGATCTTCGTCTGCCCGGAGGCGTCGGTGACGGTCTCCTCGCCGCGGTACTTGCCGTGGATGTCCTCGACGCTGATCACGAGGCTCGCCTCGCCCGAGATGGCGGCGCCGTAGGAGAGCCAGCCGGCGCTGCGGCCCATCGTCTCGCAGAGGTAGTAGCAGCGGCCCGCATCGGCGTCGTAGAGCAGGTTGCGGATCTCGCCGCCGAGCGTGTCGACCGCAGTGAAGTAGCCGAACGTGAAGTCGATGCCCATGTAGTCGTTGTCGATCGTCTTCGGCAGGTGGACGACCGGGATCTTCGGGCTGCCCTGCGGCAGGCGGTCCTGATAGAGCTTGAACTTGTTGGCCGTCTTCAGCGTGTCGTCGCCGCCGATGGAGATCAGCGCCTCCACGCCGAGCGACCGCAGCCCCTCATAGACGTTCTTCAGAGGCTGCACCCGCTGCGGATCGTCGAAGTGTGCAGGCGACGCGACGTGCTTGCCGGGATTCGTGCGGGCCGTGCCCAGCATGATGCCCTGGCCGGACCTGGTTCGCTTGAGAAATTCCGGCGTGATTCTCACGTAATCGCGGCCCTCGACGAGCGGCTGGGCGGTGGAGAAATCGGCCAGCGACGAGTAGCCGTGCTTCATGCCGATCACCTCGGTTCCGCTCCGCATGAACGACGTGGCCGCGGTCGAGATCACGGCATTGGCGCCCGGCGCCGGCCCACCTGCGAACAGGATCGCCACGCGACGGAATTGGTGGACGGCCTTCGGCGGACGCGACAGCGACTCACTCATCGATTCATCTCCTTGAAGCCGACCCGGCAGACGGCCGGACGGCGTGCGATCCTCGTTCCCCCGGAATCCCCGCTCCGCGCCTCATCCGGCCAGCATCCGCTCCACGAACGTGGTGTCGATCTGGGCCTCGTGGAAGGCCGCGTTGGCCAGCACTTCCAGGTGAAGCGGGACGGTCGTCTTGATCCCTTCGATCCGCAGCTCCTTCAGCGCCCGGACCATGGTCTGGATCGCCTCCTGCCGCGTCGGCTGGTGCACGATCAGCTTGCCGACCAGCGAGTCGTAGTGCGGCGGCACGGAGTAGCCAACCGTGGCGTGGGAATCGAACCGCACCCCGAAGCCACCGGGGGCGATGATCCTCTCGATCTTCCCCGGGCAGGGACGGAAGTTGGCCGCCGGGTCCTCGGCGTTGATCCGGCACTCGATGGCGTGACCGCGCGGCACGATGTCCTTCTGCTCGAGCCCCAGCTTCTCGCCGGCCGCCACGCGAATCTGGGCCTTCACCAGGTCGATACCGGTGACCATTTCGCTGACCGGGTGCTCCACCTGGATGCGGGCGTTGACCTCGATGAAGTAGAAGTTGTCCTGCTGGTCGACGATGAACTCGACCGTGCCGGCGGAGTAGTAGCCCGCGGCCTTGGCCAGCCGCACCGCCGCCTCGCACATCTTCCGGCGGGTTTCCGGGGGCAGCCGCGGCGACGGGCTCTCCTCGATCAGCTTCTGGTGCCGCCGCTGCGTGGAGCAGTCCCGCTCCCAAAGGTGCACGATGGTGCCGTGCTGGTCGCCCAGGATCTGGATTTCGACGTGGCGGGGCCGCTCGACGTAGCGCTCGATGTAGATGCCGGCGTTGCCGAAGGCCGCCTGAGCCTCGGCGGAGGCCTGCTGCCAGGCGCTGGCCAGGGCCAGCTCGTTGGCCGCCACCCGCATGCCCTTGCCGCCGCCGCCGGCCGTCGCCTTGAGGAGCACGGGATAGCCCACGTCCCGGGCCACCCGCACCGCCTCCTGTTCGCTGGTGACCAGCCCGTCGCTGCCCGGCACGGTCGGCACGCCCGCCTCGCGGGCCAGTGCCCGTGCGCTGTTCTTGTCGCCCACTCGCTCCATCGCCTCGGGCGTCGGCCCGATGAAGCCGATGTCGCACGACCGGCAAACCTCCGCGAAGTGGGAATTCTCCGAAAGGAAGCCGTAGCCCGGGTGGATCGCCTGAACGTTGCCGATCTCGGCGGCGCTGATCACGCGGTCGATCCGCAGGTAGCTGTCGGCGGCCTTCGCCGATCCCACGCAGATCGCCTCGTCGGCGAGCTCGAGGTACGGGGCGCCCCGATCGGCCTCGCTGAAGATCGCGACCGTCTCGACACCCAGTTCCCGGCAGGCGCGGATGACCCGCAGCGCGATCTCGCCCCGGTTCGCTATCAGGATGCGTTTGAACATAGGCTCCGCCCACCAACCGTCCCGCCGACGACGGATCCCGGCGCGGCCCGCGCCCAGGATCGGCCCGCCGCGGACGGGCTCACGCCTCCGGGTCGACCTTGATGAGCGGCTGGCCGAACTCGACCGGCGCCCCGTTCTCCACCAGGATCGCGACGACCTGGCCGGACACACCGGCCGGAATTTCGTTGAAGACTTTCATGGCCTCGACGATGCACACCGTCTGCTCGGCACCGATCCGGTCACCCACCTTGACGAACGGGGCGGCATCCGGCCCGGACGCCTTGTAGAACGTGCCCACCATCGGGCTCTTGATGACCAGCATGCGGGAATCGGCGGCAGGCTCGCGGGCGGCGGGCTCCGCGGCGGCCTGACGGGCCGGTTGCGGGGCGGCCGGGGCGAACGACGTGGCGATCACCTCTCCCCCGCGCTTGATGCGCACGCGATGATCGGCCTGCTTCAGGTCGAGTTCCGACAGGTCGTGCTCCTTCATGAGCTCGATCAGCCGGCGGACCTTCTTCACGTCGAACAGATCGCCCGGATTGTGTGCGGCACTCATGGGGGGGAACCCGTCTCCTTGGCAGTCACGCTATCCTGAAGAAACGCGGCGAGGGTAGTCCCTTGCGGAGGTTTCAGTCAAGGTAACGGCACACGGACGGAGTGAATCCAGCCGTAGAATCACTCCCCGGCACCGCGTCGACCAGGTCGAGCGGGCGGCCGATTGCCCGCAGAACGCAGCCTGAGGCATCCGTGACCCACCGCTTCCCGGCACCACCCGCCGACCTGCCGCGGCTGCCGCGCCGGCGCCGCGAGACGAGCAAGCGAGACTACGGCCGGGTCGTGGTCGTGGGCGGATCCGCCGGCATGGCCGGCGCGCCGGCACTCGCCGCGATGGCGGCCCTGCGCAGCGGCGCCGGACTCGTCGAACTGCTGGTGCCCGAAACCGTGGCGGCGATCGCCGCCGGCTTCGATCCCTGCGTCATGACCCGCGGCCTGCCCGCCGGCCCCGACGGCACGTTCGCCGCCGACGCCCTGCCCGAGATCAGCGCGCGGACGGCGGCTGCCGACGCCGTCGCCATCGGCCCCGGCATCGGCCGCTCCGCCGCGGTCGTCGACATCGTGACGCGGCTGTGGCACACCGTCGCCCGGCCGGCGGTCTTCGATGCCGACGCGTTATGGGCCCTCTCCCGCGGCGGCCGCGCCGCCCTTGTCACCCACGCCGGCCCGCGTCTGCTCACGCCGCACGCCGGCGAGATGCTGCGGCTGGTCGGCGCCGACCCGTCGTCGGCCGGGGCGGAAGACCGCCCCGCACTCGAGCGGGCGGCCACCGGTCTCGCCGCCGCCATCGACGCCGTGATCGTGCTCAAGGGCGCCGCCTCGATGATCGTCGACGCCGCGGGCCAGGCGTTCCACAACACCAGCGGCAATCCCGGCATGGCGACGGCCGGCACCGGCGACGTGCTCACGGGCGTCGCCGCCGCGCTGGTGGCACAGGGGCTCGCCGTCCGGGATGCCGCCCGCCTCGCCGCCTGGGTGCACGGCCGCGCCGGCGATGCGGCCGCGCAGGAGCTCGGCGAGGTGTCGATGACCGCCGGCGACCTGCTCGACCGGCTGCACGTGGCATTCGCCGAGGTCGTGTCGGCCTGACGCCGATCAGCTGCGGCGCGGTCCGGCGGCGACCAGCCGCGTCACCTCCGCCACGCCGTCGTCGCGGGCGATCCACAGTCGCATGCCCTCGGCAGGCACGACCCGGTGGCCGCCCGTGAACGAGCCGAACGCGGGGAGCACGAGCACTGCCGGCTCGGCCGCGAAGCAGCGGCCCGCGAGCCGGTCGCCGCTGCGGCTCCCCACGGCCACCGTCGGATGCAGGTGCCCGGCGACCGTGAACAGGCCGCGATCGCCGGCCGCCACGCCGGTCGCTGGCTCGTGCACGAACCGGAACGGCGGTTCATCGAGATGTGGCAGGCAGGCGTCGAGGCCGAGCGTGTCCGGGAGCGGGCCGATCGCCCGGTCGTGGTTGCCGAGCACGAGTATCACTTTCGCGTCCGCCATCCGGGCCCGCGTCGCGGCGAATTCCGCGAACACCACCGGCGTGCAGCCGCTGCGGGCGTGGAACAGGTCGCCGAGTACGATCACGCGTCGGACGGCGTGCTCGCGCACGAGCCGCTCGAGCCGGGCGAGGTCGGCCTGGGCCGAGCCCTCGGGCACGGGGATGCCGGCGCGGCGAAACGTCGCCGCCTTGCCGAGGTGCAGGTCGGCCACGAGCAGTGTTCGCGATCCGGGGAGCAGCGCCGCCCGACCGGGCAGGAGCTCGATGTCGGCGGCGGCGGCGGGACCGCACTCGATCCGCATCGGCGTCATCGCTGCGATCCTCCGGCCTCGCGCTCCAACTCGCCCGCCATCTCCGCGATCCGCTCGAGCCAGCCCTGGGTCGTGAGCCGCGACTGGATCTGCTCCGCCCAGATCGGGAAGGCCAGCGGCGAGAGCCTGGGCGTGTCGACCACGCGGATCTCCCTCACGGCGATCGCCTCGAGCGTCTCCCGCAGCCGCCCGAACTCGAACTGCTGCTCGAGCACCTCGCGCCGGGCCTGCGAGAGAAGAAGGTTCAATCCATCGTGTTCCGCGAGCACGTCGTAGATCAGGCCTGAAGACGCCTGCGTCTGCCGGTTCGTCCGCCGCCCGCCCGACACGAGCCCCGCCACGCGGGCGATCTCCCGGAAGTGCCGCCTGGCCATCTCGGTGCCGTTCAGGCAGGCGAGCAGATCCTCGAGGAGGTCGGCGGGGGAGAGCAGCCGCCGCCACTCCCGCTCGGTCGCCGGCAGCGGCCCGCGGCCGGCCAGCTCGAAGCCCCAGTCGGTGGCCGCCATCGTCAGCGTGCTGGGCCGACGGCTGGCGATCCGCCAGGCCACGAGCGTGGCCAGCCCTTCGTGCACGAGCCGCCCGGCAAACGGGAACAGGAAGGCATGGTGGCCGTCGCGGGACTGCACCCGCTCGACGAGCAGCACGTCGGCCTCGGGCAGCCGGCTCCACTGCGACTGGATCTCGAGGAGCGGCAGCACGGCCCGCACCTCCGGCAGCCCGCGGACCGCGGCCGGGTCGGCGGCCGACCGCACGAGGTCGAGCACCGCCGCCGAGAGCAGCGTCGAGAGCGGCATCCGCCCGCCGTTCCATCGCGGCACCTGCACGGCGGCCGTGGTGCGGCTGCGGCGGACCCAGGCCGTGAGTCCGTCGAAGCGGGCCAGCGTCAGCGGACGGCCGGCGAACAGGAAGCGGTCGCCCACGTTGAGCCGCGAGATGAACGACTCCTCGACGGTGCCCAGCCGGCCGCCGCCGGCCCGCAGCCACTTCACGTCGACCGTCGCGTCGCCCGCGATCGTACCGATCGACATCCGGTGCAGCCGGGCGATCGCCGGGCTGGCCACGTACCAGCGGCCGAACCGCTCCTTGATCCGCGCGAAGTTGGGATAGGCGGCAAGGGCTGGCCCGCCCCGTGCCGCGAAGTCGATGGCCCACCGCCACGAGGCGTCGTCGAGCCCGGCGAACGCCCGCGTGCCGCGGACCTCCGCCAGCAAATCCGCCTCGCGGAAGCCGCCACTGGCGGCGACCGTGACGATGTGCTGCGCGAGGCAGTCGAGGGCGTTGGTCAACGGTCGCCGCGGCTCGACGACGCCGGCCGCGGCGGCCCGCCGGGCGGCCGCGCACTCGACGAGTTCCAGCGCGTGGGTCGGCACGCAGACCAGCCGGCCGACGGCGCCCGGCGCGTGGCCGCTGCGGCCGGCCCGCTGCAGGAGCCGGGCGATCCCCTTGGGACTGCCCACCTGGAACACCTGCTCGACCGGCCCGAAGTCGACGCCGAGGTCGAGGCTCGACGTGGCCACCACGCACCGCAGCCGGCCGCGTCGCAGCCCTTCCTCGGCGGCGGTGCGCAACTCCCGGTCGACCGAGCCGTGGTGCAAGGCCATCACCGGCCGCCAGTCGGGCCGTGCCGTGCCGATCGCCTCGAACCAGCGCTCGGCCTGCGCCCGGGTGTTGGTGAACACCAGCGACGTGGCAGCCGCCTCGATCCGCTCGATCACCTGCGGCAGCAGCCGCATCCCCATGTGGCCGGCCCACGGAAATCGCTCCATCGGCCGAGGAATGAGCGTTTCGATCTCGACCCGCCGCGGAACGCGGGCGTGCACGAGTCTGGCGGCGGCGGCCGCCGCCGGGCTGACGAGCGCCTCGATCGCGTCGTCGAGATTGGCGAGCGTGGCCGAAAGCCCCCAGGCCACCAGGCCCGGCGCCAGCGCCCGCAGCCGCGCCAGCGCCAGTTCGGTCTGCACGCCGCGCTTCGTGGAGAGCAGTTCGTGCCACTCGTCGACGACGACCGTCTGCAGCCCGGCGAAAATCTCATGGGCGTCGTCGAGCGATAGCAGGATCGAGAGCGTCTCCGGCGTGGTCACAAGCGCCGCCGGCAGGCGGTCGCGGAGCCGGCG
>JBIJCD010000166.1:0-7523 GCA_044344895.1 Pirellulales bacterium
CCCGCCGTGGCGGCACGGCTGCAATCCGCGGCCGCGAAGCCGAAGCCGGCCGCTGCGGAGAAGCCGGCGGCGCCGCCACGAGCGCTGCCTCCGATGCCGGTACGCCCCGCCAAACCGGCTGCCAAGAAGGAGTCCGCCGCGGGCGAAAACAGGCGTGGGTTCCTCGAGATCGCGATGGGTTCGTTCATGGCGATGGGCTTCAGCGCCCTGTCGGTCACCGGCGGACTCTTCTCGCTGGGCCTGGCCCGATTCCTGTTTCCCAACGTGCTCGCCGAGCCGCCCAGCCGCTTCAAGGTCGGCTTCAAGGAGGGCTTCCCGGCCGGCAAGGTGGAGACGAAATTCGTCCCGCAATACGGCGTCTGGGTGGTCAACGGAGAGTTTCAGGGACAGCAGCAGATCTACGCCTTGAAGACTGTCTGCACGCACCTCGGCTGCACGCCCAACTGGCTCGAGGCCGAGCAGAAGTTCAAGTGCCCGTGCCACGGCAGCGGCTTCTACAAGGACGGCATCAACTTCGAGGGGCCTGCGCCGCGGCCGCTGGAGCGGTATGCAGTGCGGATCGCCGACGACGGGCAGCTCGAGATCGACAAGAGCCGGGCGTTCCAGGAGGAGCTCGGCCAGTGGGCCGACCCAGATTCGTTCGTTCCCGTCTGACCCCCCGGTGCCGCGGGCCCGTTCCCGCGGCCGTTCCCCACATCGCCAACACTCACCGCAGCCCACTGGAACAGGAAGCGACAGCCGCCCATGGCCATCGGCGAAACCATCCGCAACTCCCAGATCTGGAAGAGCATCTTCCGCCATCCGATGCCGCTCGACCGGCGGAACCGGATCGTGGTGATGCTCACCAACTTCTTCCTGCACCTGCATCCGGTGTCGATCAAGAAGCAGGGCATCGCCCTGTCGTTTACCTGGTGCATGGGCGGGGTGACGTTCTTCCTCTTCCTCGTGGAGACCGTCACCGGCGTGCTGCTGATGTTCTACTACCGGCCCACGCTGGAATGGGCCTACAACGACATCCTCGCGCTCCGCGACGTCACCAGCCTCGGCATTCTCCGCGAGCTGCACCGCTGGGGTGCGCACGCGATGGTGATCACGACCTGGCTGCACATGTACCGGGTGTTCCTCACAGGCAGCTACAAGCCGCCGCGAGAGTTCAACTGGGTGATCGGCGTGATCCTTCTGCTGCTCACGCTGCTGCTCTCCTTTACCGGCTACCTCCTTCCGTGGGACCAACTGGCCATCTGGGCCATCACCGTGGGCTCCAACATGGCCCGCGCCACGCCCATCCTGGGCTATGAGGGCCCCGGCCAGCAGCTGCTCACGATCGGCGGGATCGACATGATCACCGACGGTTCCGACGCCCGCTTCGGGCTGCTCGGCGCCCGATTCGTCGGCGAGGAGACGCTCAATCGGTTCTACGTGCTGCACTGCATCGCCATCCCGCTCGTCGTGGCGCTGCTCTTGGCAATCCACTTCTGGCGCGTGCGAAAGGACGGCGGCATCAGCGGCCCGCTGTAGATCCACACCCATGCACTCCAACGGCTTTTTCCTCAAGGACGTCGCCGGTTTCCTCGGCGGGTACTACACGTTCGTGGCGCTCATGAACGGTGTCGCCGCCTACATCCTCTGGCGGCGGAAGAACCAGCCGAGCTGGGCGATCGTGTGGGCCGTGTTCGCCGGCCTGATGATGATCCTCGCCAGCCTGGCGCTGTCGGGGTCGGCGTCGCTGGTACCGGCACTGCCGCTGTCGGCGCGGCTGCTGGTCAACAAGCTGTCCGGGCCCGTGCTCTACACCCTGGGCACCACGGCGCTGTTCACGATCCTGTTCGTGTTCAGAAAGTTCTTCGTCAAGCCGATGGTGGCGTGGACGATCCTCAACCTGGCGCTCGTGGTCATGGGCCTGTCGATGGCCGACGAGAACTTCGCCTCGATCGTCATGAAGCCCGACAACGTGCCGATCGTGGGGCTCGTATTCCTGCTGGCCTTCTTCACCTGGCTGGCCACGAGCAAGGCGGTCGCCAACGACGAGCGGATCGCCCAGGGACTGCCCCCCCTCGAGAAACTCGACGACGAGAAGGTGCTCGTCTGGCCCGACCTGGTCTACACCGAGCTGATCTGCATGGTGGCCGTGACGGCCTTCCTGCTGGTGTGGGCCATTTTCCTCCAGGCCCCGCTGGAGGAGCCGGCCAGCAGCGTGAAGACTCCCAATCCGTCCAAGGCGCCGTGGTACTTCCTCGGCCTCCAGGAGATGCTCGTTTACTTCGACCCCTGGTACGCGGGCGTCGTGCTGCCCAGCCTGGTGATCTTCGGCCTCATGGCCATGCCCTACCTCGACTTCAACAAGAAGGGGAACGGCTACTACTCGATCTCCGAGCGGAAGTTCAGCTACCTGATGTTCCAGTTCGGATTCCTGGAGCTCTGGATCACGCTCATCATCCTGGGCACGTTCCTCCGCGGCCCCAACTGGAACTTCTTCGGCCCGTTCGAGTACTGGACGCCCTACAAGGTGGAGGTGCTCAACAACGTCGACCTGCCGCAGATGTTCTGGGTGAACCTGCTCGACAGGCCGCTGCCGCGGGCACCCCAGGGGGCCAGCGGCCTGACGCAGCTGGGCTACATCCTCCTGCGCGAGTCCCCGGGGCTGCTGCTCCTGGGCGCCTATTTGCTGCTGCTGCCGCCGCTGCTCGCGGTCACGGTGTTCCGCTCGTTCTTCGCAAAGATGGGCTTTCTGCGGTACATGTTGATGGCCAACCTCATGCTGCTGATGTTCTCGCTGCCCCTGAAGATGATCCTGCGCTGGACCCTGAACCTGAAGTATCTGGTGAGCATTCCGGAGTTCTCGCTCAACTTCTGACGCCGATCCGCCGCGCCGTCCGGTGCGGCACCGCCCCCTCCACCGCCCCCCGACCCCGACGCTCGAATACCCATGCCTGCCACAGAACAGACCTGGCGTAACCTCAAGGTGCTGCACGTCGTCTTCGGCGTGGCGGCGCTGCTGCTTTTGGCGGCCACCGTGCTGATGCTGGCGGTCGACCACGACCGGCCCTGGAAGAAGTATCAGCGGGAGGTCCGGGCTCTGGAGACCTGGTCGGCCGCCGCACGGATCGACGAGCAGGAATCGCGGTCGTTCGCCGAGCAGTCGGCGCAGCTCGAGGCCGCGGTCGCCGACGCCCGCCGCTCAAACCTCGATCCCGCCCTTGCCGACGCCTTCATCGCCCAGGTCCGCACCGTGCCCGCCGATGCCGAGGCGGCCGATCGGGCCAAGCTCGACATCGACCAGCTCCAGACGCAGTCCGATCCCGAGCAGCGTCTCGTGCTCCGCGGAGACCTGCTGGCGCGGCTGCGCGACATCGTGTCCCGCGCGAAGTACCGCGAGGACCTGCTTGCCGGCGCGCTCAAGCTGCGCAAGGCCGAGCTCGACAAGAACCGCGCAGACTACGAGTTGGCCGTCGCTGAGAACGCCCCGCAGGAGAAGCTGGTCTCGCTCCTGGCCATCGCCGACGCCAAGCGAGCCGAGGTGGGCACCGCCACCCTCGAGTTCCAGACCGCCAACACCCACCGCAAGTCGCTCGACGCCATGCTGCGGCAGCTCACGGCGGCCGAGGACTCCGCCGCCAAGGCCCTGGCCGACCATCGCGGCAAGCTCGGCCAGCTCTCCAAGGCGCTCAAGCAGCGGGCCCCGAACGTGGGCAAGTCGCTGCTGGAACTGCCCGTGCTCGACGCCTTCAACGGCCCGCTGCGCGTCGACCAGATCTGGCTGCCGCAGCTCACGCTCAACAACAACTTCCGCGACGTGGCCCGATTCGACCGCTGCGTCACCTGCCACAAGGGCATGGACAAGTCCGCGCCGGGCTCGCCGACCGATCCCGCCTACCGACAGACCGAGACGCTCACGCTCTCGCTGCCCACCCCCGCCAAGCCGCCGGAGAAGTCCGCCGCGGTCGGCGACGGCAACGATCAGTTGGAGGATCTTTACGGCTTCCATCTCGCGCCCCGCGGACTGTTCGACGCCGACGATCCGACCGTCAGCACCGTGCTGCCGGAGTCGGCGGCTGCCGCCGCGGGCCTCATGAGCGGCGACGTGATCGTCGACATCGGCGGCGGCAAGACGCTCGCCCGGCGGATGGCGCTGACCGACCTGCTGGAAACGCCGCGCTGGGGCAAGCCGCTCGAGGTCACGGTCCGCCGCGGCGTGCCGCAGCCCTACTCGACGCACCCGCGACTCGACCTGTTCGTCGGCTCGACGAGCCCGCACCCGATGCAGACCTTCGGCTGCACGATCTGCCACCAGGGGCAGGGGAGTGCCACCAGTTTCAAGTGGTCCTCGCACTCGCCGAACTCGCCCAAGCAAGGGCACGAGTGGCACGCCGAGCACGGCTGGTTCAACAACCACCACTGGATTTTCCCGATGCTGCCGCAGCGGTTCGAGGAATCGAGCTGCTTGAAGTGCCACCATCAGGTCGTTGACCTCGAGCCCAGCGAGCGGTTCCCGGAGCCTCCGGCCCCCAAGCTCGTCGAGGGCTACCACCTGATCCGGCAGTACGGCTGTTATGGCTGCCACGAGATCAACGGCTGGTCGGGCCCCGGCAAGCAGATCGGGCCCGACATGCGGCTGTCGCCCAACTACCACGAGGTTGCCGAGGCGTTAACCGCCGACCCGGGCCTCGCCGCCCTCGGTCCGACGGTCGGTCGCTGGGTTGAGGAGGTCCGTTCGAGCCCCGATGGCCGCCAGTCGCGGGACCGGCTACGCGAACTGCTCGAGCGCGATGCGGCCGCGGGTGCCGCAGCCACGCTGCAGCCCCGCTCGCACCAGCTCGCCGCCCTTCTCAAGGATCCGGAGACGCCGGGCACGCTGCCCAAGGTCGGCCCGAGCCTGCGGCACGTGGCTAGCAAGGTCGGCTTCGATTGGCTCTACGCCTGGCTGCGAAACCCGCAGGACTTCCGGCCCAGCACCAAGATGCCCCGGTTCTTCGGCCTCTGGGAGCACCTCGAGGGCAAGGGCCTCGAGGAGTCGATGCGCTACGAGCCGCTCGAGATCCGCTCGATGATCTCCTACCTGCAGCGGTCGAGCCAGCCGTTCGACTACGTCAAGCCCTACGACGGCATCACCGCGGCGCCGGACGTCGAGCGTGGCAAGAAGGTTGTGCAGGTCCGCGGCTGTCTGGCCTGCCACCAGCATGCCGACTTCCCGGGGGCCACGAGCACCCACGGCCCCAACCTTTCGCGGATCGGCGCCAAGGTCGCTTCGCTGCCGCGCGGCAAGGACTGGCTCTACAGCTGGCTGCGCGAGCCCTCCCGCTACCACCCACGGACGATCATGCCCAACGTGCTGCTCGAGCCGGTCACGCTCGCGGACGGCAAGGTGTCCGACCCGGCGGCCGACGCCACGGCGTACCTCCTACAGTCGACCGAGAACTGGAAGCCAACCGAGGTCCCCGCGGCCTCCAGCCTCACCGGCGACGAGCGGAAGGCGCTCGAGGAGCTGGCGCTGATGTACCTGAAGGATCGCTTCCCCACGGCGAAAGCCGAGGAAGTGCTCGCCAAGGGGCTGTCTGCCGACCAGGCCAGGATCCAGGGTGACGAGCAGATGCTCCTCGGCATGGGCGACGCCAACCGTGAGGCGACCCTCCTGCACTACGTGGGCAAGAAGACGATCGCCAAGCTGGCCTGCGCCGCCTGCCACGACATCCCTGGCTTCGAGGACGCCAAAGCGGCCGGCGCGGCGCTGGCGGACTGGGGCCGCAAGGACTCGTCGAAGATCGCCTTCGAGCAGGTCTCCCACTTCGTCATGCATCAGCTGGCCGACAAGCACGGCCACGGCGGCCACGGCGGCCAGCCGCACGCCGGCCAGTCGACCAGCGGCACGCATGACGCCCATGCGGCGCCGCAGGACGAGCCGCTGGCCCCCGACCTCGCCTACGAAATGGCCGAGGGGACCCACGTGAGCCCCGAGTCGGTCGACCCGGATACCGGCTTCTTCCTGGAGAAACTGCTTGCGCACGAGCGGGAGGGATTCCTCTGGCAGAAGCTGCGGGCGCCGCGGAGCTACGACTACAAAAAGGTCGAGAACAAGAGCTACAACGAGCGGTACCGAATGCCGAAATTCCCGTTCGATGACCGGCAGCGGGAGGCCGTCATGACCTTCGTGCTCGGGCTGGTCGCCGAGCCGCCCGCGCCCCAATTCGTCAACCGTCCGGATGCCCGGGAGCAGGCCCGGCTCGACGGTCTCAAGGTCGCCGAACAGTACAACTGCGGCGGCTGCCATGCCCTCCAGATGGACCGCTGGGACGTGCGCTACAAGCCGGGCTCGCTCGGCGAGGCGGCAGAGGTCGCCGACTATCCGTTCCTGGCGCCGCACTTTACCGATCAGGACGTGCAGAAGTCGTTGGCCACCGACCGTCAGGGCCGGCGGCACGCGCGGCTCGTCGGCATGCCGGTGCTCGATCCGACCACCGGCCGGCCGCAGCTCGTCGACGAGGACGGTGTGCCGATCGAGGAGGGCGATACCGAAGCGGTTCCGCACCATCCCGTGATGCTTTGGCACGACACCCTCGTCGACGGCCAGCCCCGGATCGTCGGCGGCCAAAACGTCGTCGTGCCGGCGGATGCGATCAAGGCGGGCGTCCACTACCCGGCCCGCGGCGGCGATCTCGCCCGCCTGCTTTTCCCGGTCGTGATCGCCGACGAGAAGCAGATCAACCCCAACGTGAAGGCCGACGACGCCTGGGGCTGGCTGCCGCCGCCGCTCGTGGGCGAGGGCCGCAAGGTGCAGTCGGGCTGGCTGCACAAGTTCCTGCTCAACCCGCAGACGATCAGGCCCTCGGCCGTGCTGCGGATGCCGCGGTTCAACTTCCAGTCTTCCGAGGCCGCCGCGCTGGTCAACTACTTCGCCGCGGTCGACGGGGCCGACGCGCCCTATGTTTACGATCCGCGGCTCGACGAGAGCTCGCTGGTCGAGACCGAGCGTTCCAAGCCGGGGCACCTCGAGGGCGCCCTGAAGATCGTCACCAACAACAACTACTGCGTGAAGTGCCATCTGGTCGGCAGCTACGCACCGCCTGGCAACCCGAAGGCGCTCGCGCCGCAGTTGGAACGGGTGCACGAGCGGCTACGGCCAGACTACGTGCACAACTGGATCGCCAACCCGAAGCGGTATCTGCCCTACACCGGCATGCCGGTGAACATCCCGTTCGACAAGCCGGTGAGCCAGGATCTCTACGCGGGCACGAGCGAGCAGCAGGTCGACGCCTTGACCGACCTGCTCATGCACTTCGACGCGTTCGCCAAGCGGAGCCTGTCCCTCGAGGCCTACCTGCGGCAGCAGCCGGCGCCACAGCAGGGCCAGCAGCCCGCGGGGCAGCCGGCCGCCCGCTTGTCGCCCGAGGAGCGGGCAGCGCCCGGCCCCGCAGCCGGTCCGGCGACCGGTCCGCAGGCTCCCCCGCAGGCGACGACCTCCCTCGGGCCGCTCCCGATCCTAAACTAATGGTGTGCCGCGACGCCGGCACCGCGACACCAGCCCTCGA
>JBIJCD010000169.1:0-7393 GCA_044344895.1 Pirellulales bacterium
GCCATGCGAGTCCGCCGAAGTCGGCGGGCGCGGCCAAGGCCTTGGCCCGCATCTCCTCCGCCTCCTTCTGTGACCTCGTCACGATGATCCGCGCCTTCACCGCCTCGCCGAACTGGTTCTCGAACGCCAGCCGCAGCTCCTCGGGCGAGGGCTCGATCGCGGCGCGGGCCAGCCGCCGCAGGGCGAGCATCGGCCAGACGATGTCCTCGGAATACTGCCGTGGGGAGATGCCCCGCTCCTTCTCGATGAGCTCGATCCACTTGTCGCGGGGCACACTGAACCGTTTCGCCATGACGTCGATCTCCGCGTCGACGTCTGCCTGCGTCACCGCCACACCCTGCCTGCCGCAGCCCTGCGCGATGATCAGCCGGTTGACGAGCGCCTCCAGCACCGCGTTGCCGTGCCGGTCGAGGCACTCGGCGGCCAGTTGCGACTGCGTGATCTCGGCGCCGTTGACCAACGCGACAACCTTTTCGGTCGCCGGGGCGGTTGCCTGCGCCGGCTGGGCGACGGCCTGCCGCGGCTGCTCGGCCTCGGCCAGGGGCGTTCCGGACAACAGCCGCCAGGCGATGCCCGCGGCCACCACCATCGCCACCGCCCCCGCTTCGCCGCCGATGACCATCCAACGGTGTCGCGGCACCCTGGCCACGGCGTTCCACAGCCTGCGGCGCAGGCCAGTTCCCGGCAACGGTCGACGCATCACAACGCCCTCCTTGGCAGCTGAAAACGGCTATGGGAAAGCTAGGAAACCCGGCGAATCGGATCAAGGTGAACGTGCCGCGATCATTGCACGGGTGCCCGCCCCGGTTTACCCTGCCGTTTCCCTCCGGGCCGGACACCGACCGACCATGACGCACCCTGACGCATCGAACCGCGGTGGACCCTCGCCAGCCCCCTCGGCCTCGCCAGCCTCCCTCGCCACCCCTCCTTTCCTCACGACGCTGGGCCTGATGCCACCGGTCACGGAAGAGGACGTGAAGCAGGCCTACTTCGCGAAGGCGAAGGCGATGCACCCCGATCGCGGCGGCGATCCGGAGCAGTTCATCCTCCTGCAGCGGGCCTTCGAGGAGGCGACGGACTACGTACGGTTCAAGGCCGGCAAGCTCGAGTGGCTGGCGTCCAAGATCGAGGCCTACGCGCAGCAGCAGGAGGTCGTCACCGAGACGATCGAGCGTGGCGGCGAGGTGGAGATGGAGGAGGCCGACTGGCTGCGGAAATCGTTCGGTGAGGATTTCGGCCACGTGGCGGACAAGCTCGTCGCGGTGCGGCTCCACGGCCCTGCGGCGGACGACGTCTTCGCCATCCTGCTCGGATTCCGTGCCGAGTCGCTCAAAGACCTCGCCCTGCTCGACCTCGCGGGCGGAGCCATCACCGACGAGGGGCTGTTGCAGCTGAAGCAATTGAAGAACCTGCGGTCGCTCGATCTGCGGGGCACGGCCGTCGGCAAGCTCGCCGCCGAGACGCCACAATGGTTCGAGCAGCTCGAGTTTCTCGGGCTTCCGCCGGGCGCCGTCGGGCTTTTTTCCCGCATGACGATGCCGCGGCGGGTGCGGCTCGCGATCGGTGATGTGGCGAACTAACATGGTTTCGTCCGGTCCCAAACGCCACCGCCTTGCGTCACGCGTCGGGACCGGTGTGTTCGCCTGCGTCGCGGCCGTACTGCCGAGTCTCGCGACCACCTCCCGTGCCCAGGAGCCTCCCGTGACGCCGACCGCAGCCCCCTCTTCGGGACACGATGCGGAGACCGAGGTCGCGCGGCTCTACGAGGAGCGGTCGGCCCTCGTGGAGGAGGGAGGCAAGCCGGTCGAGTTTCGCTACCGGCTGCTGCGGCCGGAACCTCTGCCGGCCGACGGCCGCCATCCTCTCGTGCTCTTCCTGCACGGCGCCGGCGAACGCGGCAGCGACAACCTGAAGCAGCTCAAATACCTACCCACCTGGTTGGCCGAGCCGGCCCTCCGGCGCCGACACCCGTGCTTCGTGCTGGCGCCGCAGTGCCGTATGGATGAGCGCTGGGTCGACGTGTCATGGGCCGACGGCCACAGCACCCCGCAGGCGGCCGCCCCGACGGCCGATCTCGCGGCGGCGGTGGCGGCCCTGGAGGACGTGCTGGCCCGCGAGCCTGTCGATCCGTCCCGCATTTACCTCACAGGGCTGTCGATGGGCGGCTTCGGCACCTGGGACCTCGCGGCGCGGATGCCAGAACGCTTCGCGGCAATCCTGCCGGTCTGCGGCGGTGGTGACGAACGGGTGGCGGCCCGGATCGCCCGCCTGCCGACGTGGTGCTTCCACGGCGATGCCGACCGGGCCGTGCCGGTCGAGCGGTCGCGGATCATGATCGGGGCCGTGCAGGCGGCCGGCGGCCGGCCGATCTACTCGGAGCTCGCCGGCGTAGGCCACGACTCCTGGACGCCCGCCTACCGCGACGCCTTCGTGCTCGACTGGCTGTTCGCCCAGCGACGCTGAACCGCCGGCGGAGGCCGAGTCTGCCCGGCTGCCGCGCGATGACCGGCTACTCCGGAAACAGCCGGGTCGAGAGGTACCGCTCGCCGAGGTCCGGCAGCACCACGACGATCAGCTTGCCGGCATTCTCGGGACGACGTGCCACCTGCAGCGCGGCCCACGCCGCGGCGCCGCAGCTGATGCCGCACATGAGCCCCTCTCGCTTCGCCATCTGCCGGGCGGTCTCCATCGCGTCCTCGTCGTCCACTTTCACGACTTCGTCGATCACGGCGAGGTTGAGGATGTCGGGAATGAAGCCGGCGCCGATGCCCTGGATCGTATGCCGGCCGGGCTTGATCGCCTCGCCCGCCAGCTTCTGTGAGATCACCGGGCTGTTGGCGGGCTCGACCGCGACCACCTTCAGCCCCGGCTTCTTCGCCTTCAGCGCCTCGCCGCAGCCGGTGATCGTACCGCCCGTGCCGACGCCGCAGACGAGGATGTCGATCATGCCCTCGGTGTCGGCCCAGATCTCCTCCGCCGTTGTCCGCCGATGCACCTCGGGATTGGCAGGGTTCTTGAACTGCTGCGGCATGAAGTACTGGCTACCCGACCGGCTGATCTCCTCGGCGTGCCGCACGGCCCCCGGCATGCCCTCGGCCGCGGGCGTGAGCACCAGCTCGGCCCCCAGCGCCTTGAGCATCCGGCGGCGCTCCAGGCTCATGCTCTCCGGCATCGTCACCCGCAGCTTGTAGCCGCGGGCGGCGCAGACGTAGGCCAGGCCGATCCCCGTGTTGCCGCTCGTGGGCTCGATCACGATCGTGTCGTGGCCGAGCCGGCCGTCCCGCTCGGCGGCATCGATCATGGCCGCGGCGATCCGGTCCTTCACGCTCCACAAGGGGTTCATGTTTTCGATCTTGCCGACGACCGTCGCCACGCAGCCGTCGGTGACCCGCCGCAGGCGGACGAGCGGCGTCCTGCCGATGCACTGCGTGATGTCGTCACGGATTCCTGCCGGCAGCGTGGGCATGCTCATGAACGCACCTGATTGCTGGAGGGGATGGGTCGTGATGGCGGCAGCGAGCCGCGGCAAAACCGCGCCGGCGCGGCCGATCCCGGGGGAGAATACGCCTCCGGCTTCGACCGCGTAAAGAGCGGCTGCCCCGCGAAACCGGCGGCCATCCGCCCGCGACGGCTACGGCAACGGCTTGACGCGGATGTTCTTATAGTGCACCTCGCTGCCGGGGTCGTGTGCCTGCAGCGCGAACGTGCCGTGCGAGAGTTTTCTCGTCCCCGTGACGATCACCTCCTCGGTGAACCACTCGTTGTCGGCCGCCGGTGGAATGAAGTTCTTCACGACGTTGTAGATGCTCCCCGTCCGCACGGGATCTTTCTGCGAATTGTTCACCTGCATCTCGTAGCCCTGGGCCGGCCAGCCCTCGGGCTGGAACGCCGTGTGGAAAAAGATGCCTGAATTCGCCCCGGGCTTCGTCATCACGTCGGCCTTGAAGTGGAAGTTGGTGTAGTCGGCCGGCTTCGCCGCGTCGGGCCCCACGTAGAACAGATGGCTCCTCGGTCCGTGGCAGACGATCCGGCCGTCCGCGACCTTCCAGCTGTCCTGGTTTTCATTCGCCCTCCAGCCTGCCAGACTCTTGCCGTCGAAGAGCTGCTGGAAGCCGGGCTCCTCTTCGGCACAGGCCGGCGCCACCCATGCGGCCAACACACAGGCAGCCACGCAGGCCGCCGCCGACCGGGACCGACCACGCCCACCGCCACGAACAAAACCCCCGCACCGTGCGTATGCCATGAACGATCTCCCTGATTCCCGGGTAGAGAAGGACGCTGCGATTCCCACGCTCGCCGCCGATTCGACGCATCTTAAGCCCCCCGTGAACGGCACGCCAACGGCCCCGCCACTCCCTCCGGCGGTGCAGCGGTCGCTCGACCGGGCGGGCCTGAACCACCGGCCGGTGCTGCTCTCGATCGACACCGACGTCGCGATCGACGGCCGCCCCGCCCGCGAATGGCTCGTGGTCACCCCGGACCACCTCTCGGCGGTCGCCGAAGCCGTGGACGGCTCTGTGTTGAGGAGCGTGCCCTGGCAGGGCGTCGATCAGGTGCGGACGACCGCGGGCCTGGGGGGCGGCACGCTGCAGGTTCGCGAGGAGGGCGAGTGGGTCGACGTCATCCGCTACTCCAACGCCATGGCGACGCGGTTTCACAAGGTGTCGCGGGCGCTCGAGCAGGCCCGCGAGGCCGCCCCGTCCGCCGATCGCCTGGAACGGGTGGCGTCGATCTGGGCCGACGACGACCCTCGGGCGGAGCCGCTCGACCCACCCCGCTGCCCGCGGTGCCGGCTGCGGCTCGCGACCCGCGACACCGCCTGTCCGCGGTGCGTGGAAAAGGGGCAGATCATGCGACGGGTGGCGGACCTGCTCCGCCCCTATGCCCGCGGCGCGGCCTTCCTCTGCGGCCTCACGCTCCTGGGCGTGGTGGCGGAACTGGTGCCACCCAAGCTGCAGCAGTACATGGTCGACAACATCCTCTCGGGCCGGGCCGACGGCGCTCCCGCCGGCACCCCCGGAGTGCCCGATTTCAAGACGGCCCTGCTCGTGGTCGTGCTGGCGCTGGCCTTTTCCCGCGTGCTCCTCTCGCTCGTCGGCGTGCTCAAGGGCCGCCTGGCCACCGCGATCGGCACCGGGATCACCTCCACGCTCCGCGAGGAAATGGTGCGGAAGCTGCACGGTCTGTCGATCTCTTACTACGACCGGCACCAGGTCGGCTCGATGATCAGCCGGGTGGCGCACGACAGCGAGGCGCTTCACGGCCTCATGCACCAGATCACCGGCGGCTTCCTGCTGCAGATCGTACAGCTCTTCGGCGTGGGCGCGATGCTCATCTGGATCAACCCCAAGCTGGCCCTGTTCACGCTCATCCCGGTGCCGCTGGTGATCCTCGGCTCGTGGGTGTTCTGGCGGCACGTCTATCCGCGGCACTACCGGCTCTGGGACGCCTCCAGCAAGCAGATGTCGGCGCTGTCGGGGATGCTGTCGGGCATCCGGGTGGTGAAGGCGTTCGCCCAGGAGCCCCGCGAGCAGGGCCGGTTCCACGCCGCCAGCGACCACCTGCGGCAGTGGCGGCAGTGGGTCGAGCACACCAACACCACCTACGCCGCGTCGATGCAGATCGTGTTCAGCCTGGGCGGCCTGATCGTCTGGTACGTCGGCGGCCGCGACGTGATCGGCGGGGAGATGACGCTGGGCCAGCTGATCGCCTTCCTCGCCTACCTGGCGATGTTCTACGCGCCACTGGGGGCGCTCTCGAACTTCACCACCTGGCTGACGAGCTTCCTCTCGGGCAGCCAGCGGGTGCTCGAGCTGCTCGACACCCCCGCCCTGATCACGGAGCCAGCGCGGCCGGTGGCGTGGAGGGACGTCCGCGGCGAGATCCGCTTCGAGAACGTGACCTTCGGCTACGACCGCAACCAGCCGGTGCTCCGCGACGTGTCGTTCGACGTGCGACCGGGGGAGATGGTGGGGATCGTCGGCCGCAGCGGCTCCGGCAAGACGACGCTCGTCAGCCTGCTCTCGCGGTTCCACGACGTGCAGGAGGGCAGGATCACGGTGGACGGCATCGACATCCGCGACCTGTCGATGCACGACCTGCGGGAGAAGCTCGGGGTCGTCTTCCAGGATTCGTTCCTGTTTCGCGGCACGATCTGGAAGAATCTCTCGTACGGCCGCCCCCAGGCCACGGTGGAGGAGGGCATGGCGGCGGCCAAGGCGGCCGGAGCCCACGACTTCCTCTGCCGCCAGCCGCTGGGTTACGAAACGCTGCTGGGCGAGCACGGCGCCGGCCTGTCGGGCGGTGAGAAGCAGCGGCTCTCGATCGCGAGAACGCTCCTCTACGACCCGCGGATCCTGGTGCTCGACGAGGCGACGAGCAACATCGACGCGGAGGCGGAGAAGAGCATCCAGGAGGCGCTCGCGGTGCTCGTGCGGGGGCGGACGACGATCGCCATCGCCCACCGGCTCTCCACGCTCCGCAACGCCGACCGCATCCTCGCCTTCGACCGGGGCCGGCTGGTCGAGCAGGGAACGCATGCCGAACTGCTCGCCGCCGACGGGATCTACGCCCGGCTCGTGCGGATCCAGACGCAGGTGTCGAAGCAGCCGACGGTCGACAGCCTGCTGGTGGCGGACCCGCCGCGGCCGGCGGTGGAACCGGTGCTTCCGGAGCCGGCGGCCGCACCGGTCGCCGCGGACGAGTCACGGTTCCCCGACGCCGCCCGCATCCAGTGGCTCGTGCCGGGCGAACATCGTTTCGCCGTCGGCCGGCACGGACGGATCGAGCTGTGGCGGGACGACGCCCGCATCGCGGCGGGACTGTTCGTCGTCCGCACCTTTCCGGCGACGCACCCGGAGGGCTACCTGTCGGTGCGGGGCTGGAGCGACACGGGGGAGGAGATGGAGCTGGGCATGATCCGCGGTCTGGCCGCCTGGCCGGCGGACGACCGGGAGATCGTGCGCACGGCGCTGGCCCGTCGCGCGCTGGTGCGGCGGATCGAGCGGGTGCACGACGTCAAGCTCGCGCACGGATACCTCGACTTCGACGTGGAGACCGACGTGGGCCGCCAGGCCTTCACGATGCGGTGGACGCAGAGCCAGGCGGTCGACTTCGGATCGGACGGCAAGATGCTCATCGACACCGAGGAGAACCGCTGGGTCGTGCCCCGCGTGGCCGACCTGCCGCGGCCCGACGAGGAGCGATTTCTGCAGTACGTCTACTGGTGATGAATCCCGTCGGGGCGCACCGCTGACGGCACGAAAAAACCCGCCCGGATCGGCCGCTGCCGATCCGGGCGGGCATGTGTCCGCAAACGCTCGTCGTGCCGGCCTTACAGGCCGAGCTTCGAGATCGTCTCAACCATCGGGGTGACGACCGGGCCGAGGAGATC
>JBIJCD010000210.1:0-6540 GCA_044344895.1 Pirellulales bacterium
CTCCCGATTCTCGCCGCGGACGAGCACCGCCCGCCACTTCGTGCCCAGCGAATTGTCACCCGCCTGCCGCACCGACGTGGGGATGTAGACCGTCGCCAGGCCGCACCGCCGGCGGTGCGAGCGATTGGGCTGGCTGCCGTGCACGATCAGCCCGTCGTGCAGCGAGATCTCCCCCGCCTTGAGCTGCACGTCGACGGCCCGCCGCTCCTCCTCCGGCGTAACGGGCACCTGCTGGTTGATGCTCAACAGGTTGGCCGTCGCGTCGGGCGATTTCCCGTGGGCCCGGATGCCCCCCGTGTGCGTGCCGGGGATCACCTGCAGGCAGCCGTTGCCCGCGTCGCTGTCGTCCACGGCATACCAGGCCGACACGGCGAGTGCCGGGTCGAGGCCCCAGTAGGTGACGTCCTGGTGCCAGGCCACGAAGGCGTCGGTCGGCCCGTACTTGCAGAAAAAGTGGCTGCCCATCACGAGGATGTTGGGGCCGATCAGCGCCTCGACGGCGTCGAGCACGGCGGGGTTCGTCGCCAACTCCCACACGAACGGGATCGTGAAGTGCGGGTCGAAGAGACCGCGTTGGCACTTCTCCCGGCCTTCGCGGGCCTCCACGGCGTCGAACGCGCTGCGGTGGCGGAGCACCGCGGCCTCGTCGGCGACGCGGATGTTGGCCACGTAGCCGTCCGCCCGGTAGCGCCGCTGGAGATCGTTCGCCGGTGTCATGCCGTCCGCGTCCTTACGGAATCCGTTCACGCTCACCGCCACCGCCGGCGGGCCTCCACATAAGAATAGCGCGGTGCGGGCCGCATTCACCACCGGAAAAAGCCGCCGCATCAGCCGGCATTCGCCGCGGTGACCGGCGACGGAGCGTCGGTTCCCGCAGACTGGACTGTCCGTGGGGCTGGAGACATACTCGATCCCACGGTCGCGTCGGGCTGTTTGGTCCCGATGCGGCGTCGAGGTCGGGCTGCGGGATGCCGCGACTCGCCCGCGTGGAATAGCCCTTTCGGCACGCTCCCGGGGACGCTCATGTCGGTCGAAGCGCGAGTCATCGAGACGATCCGCAGCCTGCTGGCCCGCTCCGGCCGCACCGTGCCGGTGAACGCCCAGAGCCGGCTCTACGCCGACGGCCTGGGGCTCGACTCGCTCGGTGCCGCCGAGCTGTCGACGATGCTCGAGATGGCATTCGGGCGGGATCCCTACTCGGAAGGTTCGATTCCGCGCAGCGTGGAAGAGATCGTCCGGTTCTACGAGACGCCCACGGGCCCGCGATGATCCACCAGCTGCTGGCCCAGGCGCACCGGTCGCCATCCGCGGCCTTCCTCGTGACGCACGACCGGACGCTGACCTATCTGGAGGCGGCGGCAGAGGCCTGCCGCCTGGGCCACGTGCTCCGCGGCCGTCATCTCCGCCGGCTCGCGATCCACTGCCACGACTCGCCGGAGCTCGTCCTGCTTCTGGCCGGCTGCGCGGCGGCGGGCTGCGAGCCGTGCGTGCTCGACCGCGGGACGACCGCCGGCGAGGTCGGCGGACTCTTGTCGCGGCTCGAGATGCCGACGGTCGTCGCCGATGCGGAACTCGCCGTGGCCGGTGCGGATGTGCTGCGACTCGACGAGCTCGTCGCCGAGGCCCGCGGCCTGCCCGGGGACGTGCCGCCAGCGGCCCCCGCCGACCCGCGGCTGCTGGTGCTCACCACCGGCACGACCGGGCCGAGCAAGGCCGCCGTCTACGCCTGGGCGAGCCTCGCCGCCCAGGTTCGGCCGCGACACGATCTCGCCGGCACGCGGTGGCTGTTGGCCTACCACCTCAACCACTTCGCCGGCCTGCAGGTGCTCCTGCACGTGCTCGTCAACGCCGCGACGCTCGTGATGCCGCGGTCGTCGCGGGTGGCCGACGCGATCGCCGCCATCGCCGATCAGCGGGTGGAGAACGTGAGCGCGACGCCCACGTTCTGGCGGTTTCTCCTCGCCGAGCTCGGGCCGGCGCGGGCCGCCGACCTGCACCTCGGGCAGATCACGCTCGGTGGCGAGGCCGTGCCGCAGGACCTGCTGGACGCGCTGCACCGCACGTTCCCCGCCGCGCGGATCTCCCAGGTTTTCGCCACCACGGAGGCCGGCTCCTGTTTCTCGGTGCGTGATCTGGAGCACGGCCTGCCGGCGTCGCTCCTCGAGCGGCCGGGTGAGAGCGGCGTGGAGATGCGGGTCGTGGACGGCGAGCTGCAGATCCGCTCGCGCCACGGCATGCTCGGCTACTTCGGCGAGGGGGAGGGAGACGACACGGCGTGGCGTGCGACGGGCGATCTCGTCGAGCGACGCGGCGACCGGCTCCATTTCCTCGGTCGGAAGACCGAGACGATCAACGTCGGCGGCGTGAAGGTGCACCCGCCGACGGTGGAGGAGTTGGTGCAGCGGGTGCCCGGCGTGACCGCGGTGCGGTGCTACGGCAAGCCGAATCCCGTCACCGGTCAGATCGTGGCTCTCGACGTGCTGGCGGCGGACGCGACGACGACTGCGGCGCTCGAGGAGCGGATCCGGGCGGCGTGCAGCGGGCTGTCGCGGCACGCCCAGCCGCGGCTGGTCCGCTTCGTCGAGTCGCTCGACACTGCCAATCACAAGCTGGTGCGGAGGACGTCATGAGCGGCGGCGCGGAGCAGAGCCGGGTCGTGTTGGTGAGCGGCGGCAGCCGCGGCCTGGGGGCGGGGCTGGTGCAGGCCTTCCTCGAATGCGGGCATCGCGTGGCCACGTTCAGCCGCTCGGCGACCGACCGCACCCGCGGCTGGTCCACCGATCCTGCGATCCGGGATCGCTTCCACTTCGCCGAGGTCGACGCCACCGATCGCGCAGGCACGAGGGCGCTGGTCGACGCGGTCGGCGAGCGGTGGGGCGGCATCGAGGTGCTCGTGAACAACGCCGGCATCGCCATCGACGGCCTGCTGCCGCTCCTGCAGGACGACGACATCGACAGGCTGGTCGACGTCGACCTGAAGTCGGTGATCTTCCTCACCAAGCGGGTGCTCCGGCCGATGCTGCTGCGTGACTGGGGCCGCATCATCAACATCTCGTCGGTGGTGGGGATCTCGGGCTATCGCGGGCTCTCCGTCTACGGGGCCACGAAGGCTGCCCTCGACGGCTTCACGCGTGGGCTGGCCCGGGAGGTCGGCGTCCGCGGCATCACCGTGAATTCCGTCGCCCCGGGGTACCTGCGGACCGAGATGACTCACGGCCTCGAGTCGGAACAGATGGAGCAGATCGTCCGCCGCACGCCGGTCGGTCGGCTTGGCGAGGTGGAGGACGTGGCCGCCATGGTGCTTTTCCTCGCGTCGGAACGGGCGAATTTCATCACGGGGCAGACGCTGGTCGTCGACGGCGGCATCACGGCGTGAGCGGGCCGCATGGCAGACACCACCATCACGGAGCTCGCTGAGCCCGATCTCGACGAGGCCGCGCGGTTCCTGGCCCGCGAGTCGACCGGGGTCGAGCCATCGGCGGAGGCGGCTGCGTTCGCGGCCGCCCGGCTTCGCTGGCTCATGCTCGACAATCCGTCCCGCCGCGACGACGTGCCGCTGGGCTGGCTCATGCGGTCCGACCACGGCGCGATCGTCGGGGCCATGACCTGCATCCCGCAGCGGTTCGCCGTCGCCGGCCGGCGATTCACGCCGCTGATGTCGGCCAACTATTACGTCAGCCCGCCGCATCGCGGGGGCGGGCTGGGGCTCTTTCTCCGGTACCTCGAGCTCGGCAAGCGGTTTCCGCTCTTCTGCACCACCGCCGGACCGCAGAGCGGCCCGCTCTGGGCGCGGTTCGGCGGGTATGCGATCGCGGACCAGGATCACGAATGGCTCGGCATCGCGAACGTCGGCCCGGTGGCGGAGGAGGCTGTCGTGCGCCGCACCGGCAGCCGTTGGCTTGGCCGCGTCGTCGGCGGCACCGTTGCGCTCGTGCCGGGCGGCAGGTGGCGGCGGTGCGCCGTGGCCGGGGCCCGGCTCGAGGAGCTCGCCACTGCCGACGAGGCGGCGGCGCTCGACCTGCCGGAGGTGGACGGCAGCCTGGCCGCCGTACGGGACCGGGCGTTTCTCCACTGGCGGCACTTCTCCCACGACGCCCCGCAACGCGGCGTGTTCGCCTATCGGCGGACGCGCGGCTCCGCGCCGAGCCTCGTCGTCGTCGACCGCGGCGTCCGCGGCCACCGCGGGCAGATCCGCGCGGTCACGGTGGCCGACGCGTATGGGCCGCTCGAACCGGAAGACCTGCCGATCGTGGCGGGGCTGCTGGAATCGCGGTGCTCCGGGAGTTATGACACGCTGGTGTTCCGCGGCCAGCCGGCCGAGCGGCAGGCGGCGCTGCGGCGGGCGGGATTCGTCCGTCGCGGGTTTGCCGCGCCGGTGGCCTGGTGCATCGATCGGGCGGGTCTGCTGCCGACCCGCGACTGGTATCTCGTGCCGGCGGACGCCGGCTAGCGCAGGGAGCGGCGATGACGGTGCGAAGCCTGGCCAGGTCGGCACTGATCGACGCTGCCGTCGCGCTCGGTTGCGACGTCCGCAGCCGCCGGCGGCTCGTGGCGAGCATGCGGGCGCGGGGCGGACGCGACGTCCGCGTGCTGGTGCTGCACGGCACGCCGCCCCGGCACGCCGCCGCGCTGCGGCAGCGGCTGGCGTGGCTGGCAGACCGGTTCGATCTCGTCGATTTCGAAACGTTCAAGCGGCGCTGGCACGAGCCCACCTGTCCGGCGTCCGGCCGGCCGGCGGCGTTGCTCACGTTCGACGACGGCCTGGCGAGCCAGTTCGATGTGGCCGCGCCGCTTCTGGAGGAGCTCGGCACCCGCGGCGTCTTTTTCGTGGTGCCGGAGTTCAGCATGCTCGCCGGCGACGCGGCGGATCGGTTCTACCGCGACGTGCTGCGAAGCCCAGCGGATCATCCGCGGCTGCCGCTGACGCCGCGGCAGATCAGGGAGCTCGCCGACCGGGGACATACGATCGGCAGCCACACCTTCTCCCACGTCAGGCTCTCCACGACGCCGGCCGACGAGGTCGACAAGCAGATCACGGCCGCGGTGGAGACGCTCCAGGGCTGGACCGGCCGTCCGGTGGAGTCGTTCGCCTGGACCTTCTCGAGCGACGCGATCACGCCGGAGGCGCATCGGTTGGCGTGCCGACAGCACGCGTGGTGCTTCGCGCCGTGCCCGGGGCTCGCCGATCCCGCGGCTGATTCGCCGCAGCTGATCTGGCGGACGAACGTGGAAGCCTGGTTCAGCCCGGCAGAGTGGGGATTCCTCTGCAGCGGGCTCGGCGATCGGATGTGGCTGCGGCAGCGGGCATGGCTGCGGCACTCGCTCGGCGGTTGACTGCCGGGCGAGCCATGACGTCCAGCACGTGCCGTCGCGGGGAGTCGTGGGCTCAGGCCGCGGGCTGGAACAGCTCGTCGATCATGCGAATCCAGCGATCCGCCCAGAGCTCCGCGGAGTAGGCGGCGGCGAGGTGCTGGCTCGCGAGGCCCATCTGCGGACACAGCGCGTGGTTGTCGTGGATCCAGCGGAGCCCGTCGGCCAGTGCCCGCGGGTCGCCCGTGGCGACGGTGAGCCCGTTGTGGCAGCCGCGCACGAGCTCGACGGCAGAGCCGCACGCCTCGGTGCAGACCACGGGGAGACCGGCCGCGGTCGCCTCGGCGATCACCAGCGGCCACGGATCGAAACGGCTGGCAAGCACGAATGCGCCGTGGCCGGCCCACACCTCCGCCTGTCGGTCGGGCTGGATGAAACCGAGGTCGGTGACCCCCGGGCAGCCGGCGAGGAGGCCCGCCAGCGGGCCGGTACCGCAGCAGTCGAGCTGCCACGGGTCGGAGACGGCCGCGCGGTAGCGACGGTAGCCGTCGACGAGCACGTCGATGCCTTTCGCGTCGACGTAGCGGCCGACGGAGAGAAACCGTCGCGGCCAGCCACCGGACGCTCGGAGCCGTTGCTCGTAGGCCGGGGCGATGCCGCGATAGTCGATGCCGTAGGCGCCGCGGCGGATCTTCGCTTCCTCCGCACCCAGGAACCGGGCGTATTGCCACGACCGCTCTCCGGGCACGATCACCCGGTCCATGCGGCACACGAAGCGGTGGAGCCTCAGCTTGTTGAGCGACTGCGCCAGCGTGTACCGCCGCGGCGTGTCCATGCCGAGGATGAATCTCGCCCCAGCCAGCGCCGGGTGGTCGGGCAGCCGCCGGAACGCCGGCAGGAACCAGCCGGGGATGTGGACGACATCGGGCCGCTGCTCGATCACCAGCGCCGCCACGCGGGCCGCATCGTTGCGCTCCTGCTCGTCGAGCAGTCGGCAGGGCAGTCCGCGGACGAGATCGGCATGAAAAGGGCTGGTCGACGTCGCCGCATGGTCGAGCGCGATGATCGACAGGTCGATCTCCGGCCGGCTGGCCAGAGCCCGCCAGCACGCGCTGAGATAGCCGGCGATGCCGGCCCAGCAGAGCACGACCTTCATGGGCGGGGAATCTCCAGCACGAGCGACGGACGAACGGCAAGCGTAGGCACTGGGGCTGCGGCATGCCAGTCCAC
>JBIJCD010000170.1:0-7376 GCA_044344895.1 Pirellulales bacterium
GCATTTCGCGGATTCTCGCGTAGTGCGGGCTGCATTCGAACCGGACCAGCGCTTCGGGTGTGTTGAACGTGCGGCGGACGATGCCGTCCACGCCGAGCACCTCCCGAAAGAAGACCACCCATTCCGGGGTCATGGAGTGGAGTCGCTCCGCCACTTCCAGCACGGCGGCGGCGGCATGATCGGTGACGGGGTCGATGGTCGCTTGTGCCATGGTCGCTCTGCATCCTTGCGGGCTGTTCTCGAGGGGCGACCGACACCGTGGAGCCTCTTCGGCCAACGGAGTCGGGCATGTCCGCTGCGGTCATGCGGAAAACTCTTGCCAGCAGGTCAAGCGCCAGCAGGAAGTGCTTGTGCAGCAACAGCTTGCGAGGCATCGAGGCGGTGCGTCTTTTTTTCAGGCAGCAATGCCCGAAATGGTGGCAGTCGGCCGGCTGCACGGAAAGTAGGCAGCGGCCGTGTTTCGCATTTGCCAAGTGTCCGGGTTTTGGCGGCCCCCAGAAATCCGCTCAAGCTCCGGCCTGGCTGGTGGATTCAGACCGAGATTCCAAGTGGCGAACCACGGCCGCAGACACGTCGATTCCCGTGGCGGACTCCAGTCCTCGCCAGCCTGGGACGGCGTTGACTTCAAGGACCAGCAGCCTGCCGTCTAGGGCTGGCAGGAGATCGACGCCCGCGATCTCGGCTCCGACGGCCCTAGCTGACTGAATTGCCAGGTCCACCCATTCTGCCGGCGGCTCGAACGCCTCCGGTCTGCCCCCGAGCGAGACGTTGGTCCGCCACTCGCCGGGGGCCGCGATCCGCCGGATCGAGAGCGTCGTCTTGCCGACGACCAGCACTCGGACGTCCCACCCCGCGTGCGGGACGAATTCCTGCAGGTAGGCCACGCCCCCCTGCGGCCCACCGTCGGCCCGCCGCGGCAAGAGGGCATCGAGCGAGCCGCGGTCTGTCAGCCGGACGAGGCCGCGGCCCTGGGAGCCGAAGAGTGGCTTGGAGATGCAGTCTTCGGACAACGCCCGCCATGCCTCGAGGATAGACGCCGGTTCTTGGGTGACGATCGTCCGCGGCACCGGCAGCCCGGCGGCCGCGAGCCGTGCCAGCGACAGGTACTTGTCGATGGCGACTTCGAGGGCGCGAGGATGGTTGATCACCGGCGTGCCCCGGGCTGCGAGCCGGCCGAGGACATCCATACGGAAGATCACCTCCTCGAGCCCGCCTCCGGGCATCGACCGGACGACGACCGCGGCAGCCTGGTCGATCGCCGCGGGGAAGAATCGCTCCCCGACCGTCCCAGTGCCGCCGGCGGCCGCACAGACTTCCGCCGCCACGTCGGCCCAGCGCACCAGCCTGCCGCGGTGGCCGCGGGCGGCGAGGGCGGCCAGGAGCCGGCCGACATGCCATCCGTCCGGCTCACCGATGACCGCCACGTCGAGGCCGTTGTCGAGAGGCCGGCCACCGCCAGGGCCGCCGCCGGGTGTGCCTGGCATCGGATTCAGGTTCCCGATTCCGCCGTGTGTCCGGCGTTCGACGTGAACGACGCGCGGACCGTGTCGGGGGCGATACCGCCGAAACGATGGTGGCGGCCCGTGTCGACGTTGATCAGATCGACGAGCGCCGGCGCGAAGAGGGACGGGTCGAGGGCGTAGAAGTCGCGGCCCGCGCGTTCGAAGAGCGTGGAGAACGGGGCGCCGTAGTCCGCCGACGCGCGGCTTACCATCCGCGGGCCGATGTCCTGCAGGCTCGCGTCGTCTCCGGTCACTTCCAGCACGACGTGGCCGCCGTAGAGGATGGCGTCGTTGGTGCGGCCGATGGCGGCGAGATCGTCCCGGGCGGGCACTGGTGCCAGCGGTGCCCGGCCGGAACCGCGGCGGATGCGGTGCAGGTCGAAATGCAGGTCGTGCAGCTTGTGCAGCGCGGTTTCGAGCGAGCGGGCGACGATCTGCAGCGTGCCAGCCACGCTGGCGGTCCGCGCCACCAGCAGCACGAGTCCCGCGGGCGGCACGCCGGCCGCGGCGGCCAGCGACAGGCAGACGTCCTCGGGCGGGAGCTTCGCCGACTCGAGCAGGCCCACGGCCACCTCCGGCCGCTCGCGCATGCCGATCAGGTCGAACAGCTCTTCGCGTCCGATCGCCGCCCGGATCGGTCCGCTGGCCATCGCAAAATAGCCCGGCGCGCTCACCTTCCAGCCCGCGTACTGAGAGGCCAGGCAGGCGGCCAACGGCGCGTCGCTGGCGACGCGGACGATCGGCCAGGAGCAATCGGGCCAGCCATCCAGCCCGGACGTTTCCACGTCGACCGAGCCCAGTCCGGCCAGCGCGGCCCGGGCGATCGCCACGCCGGCGTCGACGCTTCCCACCGCCTTCACGCCGCAGTCCACGATCCGCACGCCGCCTGCGACCGTGTGGCACTCGACGGCGAGCGGCTGCCTGCGGGCGAGGATCTCTTCCACGATCCTCCAGGCTCCCACGTTGAGTTGCATGCCGATCCCCCGGAGGTGCAGCGGTGCCGATGCCGCGGTGGCCCATCATGCTGTCGGTCGCGGCCGGGGGCAATCCGCGGGCCGATCGGCCCGGAATCCCCCGATCTCTCGCGCCCCGCGTCTTCCTTTCGCGGCCGGTTTTCGCATGTCACACTGGAGTGAGCTGGCGGCGCGAGTCGCAGCAATCGCCGGCCCGATTTCTGCCATCTTCCCGCACGATCCCATCGATGCCGAGTCTGACCGTCGAGAACTACGTGAAGACGATCTACCAGCTGACGGCGGCCCAGGGCGGGCGGCCGGCGAGCACGGGGCAGATCGCCACGGCGCTCGACGTGTCTCCCGGCACCGTGACCGGCATGCTCAAGACGCTCGACGCGGCGCGGCTGGCGACGCACCGTCCCTACGAGGGCGTGTCGCTGTCCCGCGCCGGTCGCGTGCTCGCCTTGCGGATGATCCGGCGGCACAGGCTCATCGAGCTCTTCCTGCTCAAGACGCTCGACATGAGCTGGGATGAGGTGCATGACGAGGCCGAGCACATGGAGCATGCGGTGAGCGATCTGCTCGTCGACCGCATCGACGCCTTCCTCGGCCATCCGGAGGTCGATCCGCACGGTGACCCGATTCCGCGGTTCGAGGGGATGACGCTCGAGCCGCCGGCCGAGCCGCCGGCCCGGGCCCTGGCGGAGTGCGACGCGGGCACGACCTTCCGCCTCAGTCGAGTGCTCGACCAGTCGTCGGAATTCCTGCGGTATCTCACCGACTCCGGCCTCGCCCTCGGCGCGGAGGGGCGGGTGGAAAAGAATCCCGACGGCGCCGGACTGATGCGAATCCGGCTCGCCGGCCGGGTGCTGTCGCTGGCGATCGAGGCCGCCGGCAAGCTGCTCGTCGTCGAGTCCTGATCGCGAACGGGCGCGTTCGGATCGGCCTCAGGACCGCTCCCACACGGCCGACTGCCCGAGGCACTCGTCCACCTCGATCCGCAGCCTGCCGGCGATCGGGCTGCCGGCCGCCGCCAAGGCCGCGAGCAGTTCGGTGCCGATCCAGCGGGCTATCCACTCAGCGGTGGTGTTCTCCACGGGCAAGAGCACGCACTCGTCGGCGGGAAACACCCAGCGGCGATCCTTGAACCGCACCGTCACCTCGGCGCGGCCCGTGCCCCCCGCCGCCGGCTGCAGCGTCGTGGTGGAGACGTCGAGCAGCCGGTTGCGGGTGGGGAGCAGCATCCGGTGGTCGAGCCGCGCCACGATCGCCGACAGCGCGTCCCGCAGCGCGATGAAGTCCACGACCATGCCGTGACCGTCCGGCTGGCCATCCACGTCGACACCGGCCAGCCAGTTGTGGCCGTGCACCGGCTCGCAGAGCTCGTCGGAGAGCGTGATGAAGTGGCCCGCGCAGAAGACGTGAACCGCCTTGCGGAGGCGGACGGTGTAACGCTCGTTCATGGGTGACCGTGGAGACGTCCGTGGTGTCAGCCGCTCCGCGGGAGCGGCGCGGCGGCCGGGGGCCGCAGCCGTCCGTCCGCCAGCAGAATATAGAGCGCGGCGGCTGTCAGGTCGGCGGTGGTGCCGGGATTGATGCCGGCGCCCCTGAGCTGCCGATCGAAATCGGCGATCCGGGCGGGATCGGCGGCCGCGGCGGCGGCCCGCCGCGACACATCGGCCGCCACGTCGGGGCCGTGCTTGCGGGCGACGAGTGAGTCGGGCTCGCGGGCCAGCTGCAGGAGGAATGCGGCGACGATCGCCGCCGCGAGCGGCCGGCCCGCGCCGATCGCGGCCTCGAGATCGGCCACCAGCCCCGCGTGGAGCGGCTCGTAGCCCTCGGACCAGAGCCGGGCGATCGCGTCGCGCGGGGCGGCCAGCCGCATCGCCTCGAGCAGGTCCTCGGGCGGAGGCCCCGCCAGATCGTGACTGGGACTCGTGCCCATGCCCCCCGGACGTGCCACACCGATCGCCCGCCAGACGTCGGCGGCATCGGCGGGCGTGAGGCGTGCGAGGACATCGGCGACGTCGGCCGGCCGGGGTTGCAGCCCCCGTGGCGTCGCGCACCGCGCGTCGGGCACGGCCGCCAGCGGCGCGATCGCCAGCACGATGCCGAGGTTGGCATTGGACCGCGTCACCGCCCGCGATGCCGTGACGGCGGCGAGGATCGTTTTGCCCAGGCGAACGTCGGCGGCCCGCTCCATCGCCGGCGCGATCGCCAGCGCGGCCGCCACCAGCTCGCCGTGCTCGAGGTCGGCGAACGCCGCTGCGGGATGGACGTTGCCCGGCTTGGCAGCCGATGCCTCGAGGATCCCGGCCGCGGCGGCGCACCAGCCACGGCCCCAGGCGCGGCACGGCGAAGGCAGAGACGGCACGATCGCGTCGAACGGATCGGCCGCACATTCGTGGGACATCGTGTGCGTCGGCGATCGTGGCATCACCCGCGCCCCGATCAGGCGCCACGATTGTGTCGATTTGATGCGGTCGGGGCGTGGCGAACTGCCGGCGGCAGCCCACCGGGGTACACTGTGACGGATCGGCGCCGTCGCCGTCAAACGGTCAGACATCGGGCGTCGATCGGCGAAGGCGACGACGCCCCGCGACGGACGACGGAGGAAAACGCCGTCGGCCCAGGGTGTCGAGCGGTGGCGCGGCACGTGGAGCCCTCGGAGGTCGGCAGGCATGCGTGACGAGAAGGCGGCGCGAGACATGTCGATGGAGTCGCGGATCGGCCCCGAGTGCTTCATTAATCGGGAGCTGAGCTGGCTCGAATTCAATCTCCGCGTGCTCGAAGAGGCGGAAAATCCTGACAATCCGTTGATGGAGCGGCTGAAGTTCCTGGCGATCTTCAGCTCCAACCTCGACGAGTTCTTCATGGTCCGCGTGGCTGGCCTGCGGGAGCAGGCCTTCGGCGAGAGCGCCCCGCAGGACTACTCGGCCGACGGGATGAGCGCCATCGAGCAGCTCAAGGCGGTGGCAAAACGCACTCAGGATCTCGTCGCGCGGCAGTACCGCTGCCTGCGGGAGGGCATTGGGCCGGCGATGGTCGCCGAGGGGTTTCAGCCGCTCCGGCACGACGTGCTCGACGGACCGCAGCGGGAGCACGTCGATCACTTCTTCCGCGACCGCGTCCTGCCGATCCTCACGCCGATGGCCGTCGATCCGGCGCACCCCTCGCCGCGCTACCATAACCGCGGGCTGTACCTCGGCGTGATGCTCGAGCACAGCGAGGGCCTGGGGCCGAAGCGATTGTTCGCCGTCGTCCAGGTGCCGCAGGTGCTGCCGCGGATCATCGCCGTCCCCTCGTCGACGCCGGGCGCCATGGCATTCGTGCTGCTGGAGGACGTCGTCGCCGCCCGGCTGCCGGAGCTGTTCGGCGGATTTCGGGTGCAGTCGTGGACCAGCTTCCGCATCACGCGCGACAGCGACCTCGAACTCCTCGAGCAGGAGTCCGACGACATGCTGCGGTTGATCGAAGACCGTCTCAAGGCCCGGCAGCGTGGCCAGGCGGTGCGGATCGAGATCGCCTCGCGGGCCGACGAGACGCTGGCCAATGCGATCATCCACGCCGAGGATCTGCACGACGGCGCCGGCGACGGGTACAGCGAGGTGTACCGCATCGACGGACCGCTCGACCTGACGGCGCTGTGGGAGCTCTACAAGCTGCCGGGCTACGAGAAGCTCCACGACAAGCCGTTCACGCCCCGCATGCCCCGCGGACTCGAGCGACGCGGTGGGGACATCTTCGCCGCGATCGCCGCCCACGACATCCTCCTCCATCACCCCTACGAGTCGTTCGACCCTGTGGTCGACTTCGTCACCAGTGCCGCCAGCGACCCGCGGGTGCTCGCCATCAAGCAGACGCTCTACCGCACGAGCGGCGACTCCCCTATCTCGCGGGCGCTGATCGCGGCGGCGGAGTCGGGCAAGCAGGTGACGGCGCTTGTCGAACTCAAGGCGCGGTTCGACGAGGCCAACAACGTGAGCTGGGCTCGGCAGATGGAGCGGGCCGGTGTCCACGTCGTATTCGGCTTTCTCGACCTCAAGACGCACTGCAAAGTGTCGATGGTCGTCCGCAACGAGGGCCAGCGGCTGCGGCGCTACGTGCACCTGGGCACGGGCAACTACAACCCGACCACGGCGACGATCTACACCGACCTGGGGCTGTTCACGGCCGACGAGGCGATCGCCGAGGACGCCTCGGCGCTCTTCAACCTGCTCACGGGCTACGCCCAGGGGCACACCTGGCGAAAGCTCGTCGTCGCGCCCAACGACCTGCAAAGGCGGACGCTCGAACTCATCGAGGAGCAGACGCAGCGGGCTCGCGAAGGGCGGCCGTCGCGGATCTTCGCGAAGCTTAACGCGCTGGTGGACCACACTGTGATCGAGGCCCTCTACCGGGCCAGCCAGGCCGGCGTGCCGATCGACATCGTGGCCCGCGGCATCTGCTCGCTGCGGCCGGGCGTGCCCGGTCTGAGCGAGACGATCCGCGTGCGCAGCATCGTCGACCGTTTCCTGGAGCACAGCCGAATCTACGTGTTCGGTCCGGACGACGACGCCCGCGTGTTTCTCGCCAGCGCCGACTGGATGCCGCGGAACTTCTTCCGCAGGGTCGAGCTCATGTTCCCCGTCCTGGCGCCCGAGCTGGCGGGCCGGATCCTCAAGGAGATCCTCCCTCCCTACCTCGCCGACAACACACGCGCGCGGCAGCTCGACGCGGAAGGGGTGTTCCATCTGCTGCGACCCGGTCCTGGCGAGCCACCGGTGCGGTGTCAGATCCAGATGCTCGAACAGGTCGCCCGCGAGGCCGAGGACCGCGGCCTCGCGTTGCCCGGAGCGGCCGGTGGTGACGGCCCTGCCGACATCGCTCGTGCCGCGATCGGCGGCCCTGGCGGCCGCCGGGGCCGCGGCTTACCCGCGAG
>JBIJCD010000532.1:0-3453 GCA_044344895.1 Pirellulales bacterium
TGGTTTGGGCAAAATGTGGGTGTGATGGATGATGTCTCGCGCCTCGTAGCAGAGGGGAAAGTCAACCGCCTTTTGTTATGTGATCCTTCGGCCGATGGGCTGGAACAATTCGCGTCCGTAGCAGGAAAAATCGGTAACGAACTGTGCATATACCACACGCCGTTCTCGCACAATACTCCCATCAGCGTGCGATGCGAACAAGCATTCGCGGAAGCTTTTCGACAGAGCGAGACGCTAAGAACTATAAGCTTGGTTCAATGTATTTTCGGTGAGTCGCAGGGAAAATACTTCATTGAGGGAATACGTCAAAGTAAGTCAATTACTGAACTTGAGATGATCAACACACCGTTGCCGACGACACCGGACAGCGGCTACGGAGCTCTCCTTGATGGTAATCCGACCTTGCGAAAGCTGATGGTTGTGCAGTCGGGGTTCCAACCTTTGCCTGATATCGATGCCATCGTCAGCGGGCTAATGAATAATCATGCGCTGCAGGTATTGAATGTTCAGGTATCTGGGTACACACAAGAAAATCCTCAAAAATTATGCACCCTCTTGGAGAAGAATCGTACGCTGACTAGGCTGTGTTTTCCTGTTGGCTTGAGCTCGGACGAAGCCTATCAAGCAGTGACGGCCTCATTGTCAAAAAATACGTCGCTGACGACGTTCATCGTCATTGACGCCCCATCTTCGGCCGTTGATTTCGAGACGGTGGTTAACGATCTAATGTCGCGCAACCGCGCTTTGGCGAATGATCCGAGCTATCTTCAGAAAGCGGGGCGGGGCTTTGATCCTAGCGGGAATTCAGGCATGGGAGATCCCGCGGCATTGATAGCACAACACGCATTCACGCTGTCCTCTAGCCGTCGTGAATTTGAAACGATCATGGCAGAGGCTGAGCTATCCCTCAGGGAGCAAGAGAGGCGGGCAAGGGAGATGAATGCGCAGCCATCAGTCACCACAACGCTGACCACGGATGCGGCGGCTACCAACACTACCACCACCACGACAACTACTACAACGACTACCACGACGCCAGCGTCTCCAGGATCGTCTTCGTCCTGATTACAACGGCGGCAGCTTGTCAGGCGTGTGTCTGTATCTCGACACACACAACCGTGGTGTGTGTTTTACTATCGTCACCCTCTTGCAGCATAAGGACAGAGTGAAAACGGCAGGTAATTCAGTGGACTTTTCAAATTGCCTGCCGACCCGTGGGCTTACGTTTCGATGGCTTTGTGTAGACCGCGCCTCGAGCGCTTTGTTGACTTGGTAGGGATGTGCTGATGATACCTTCCAATCCGCCCACAACAACAAGCAGCGCGCCGGTCGAGCCATCATCTGCGCCTGAAGTGATCTCCGCCGCTACGGCGAGAAGTTCGGAACTGCCGCCAGTGAAAGGCAGTTTGCCTTACACAAAGCAGGACTATGAACAACTCCCTCCGTACGAAAAAACTCCCGCGCTGGATTTTCTGATCCTCGGAAAAATCCCGGGGGGTAAGTATCAACCTGCAGACTCCTACCCTCAATGGGATCAGGAATTTAACAGCACAGTGCTTTATTGTTTACACCGAGGAGAAACGGCAGCCCTAGACTTTCTGTGGCGCGAATCAGGCAGAGACCCTGCCAAAACCTTGCTCGATTTGACGAGAATGAGTATGGATAATGAGACGGTGGCAACGCTTGTCCAGCATGGTTCGAATCACCGCAGTTTGAAATTAGATCTCTCTTTACGCGGACAACACGCCGACGTGATGAGTGAGGTCTCACGGTTGATAGCAGAGGGGCACGTCAACTCACTTTTACTGGATACGCTGTCCGCTGATCAACTCGAAGCGATGGCGCCAATCTTGGGGAAGGTTGGGGCTCAACTCTTTATCTACAACAGCCCCATCAGTGATCGGTGCGAACAGGAGTTCGCTGAATCGCTGGGAAAGAGTAGCCATCTTGCCGCTCTGACCCTGGGTCACTGCGGCTTCGGCGATTCCCAAGGAAAGCATTTTGTCGAAGGCCTGCGTAAAAATCGGTCAGTCATCATGCTTCAGATGAGCGGGACACCTTTGCTGACAACGCCAGAGAGTGGCTACCGTACGCTGCTCACCGACAATCCGACATTACAGACGCTGACAGTCATCAAAGGCTTGCTTGATCCACAGCCGGATATCGATGCGATCATCAGCGGGTTGATGAATAATCATGCGCTGCGCGAGTTGCGCGTTCGGGCATCGGGCTACGTACAAGACAACCCTGAAAAATTGTGCCGCCTGTTAGAAACGAACCACACGTTGAAGGAATTGGTGCTGACTACCGGCTTGCAGTCGGATGAAGCTTTCAAGGCCGTGACAGTGTCTTTGGCAAAAAACACATCGCTGATCACGTTTGCCGTTAAAGATGCGGGGGCTTTGAGTGACGACCTGCTGGATACGATAGAGGACCTGATGGCCCGTAACGAGGCCCTGGCGAATGATCCGAGCTATCTACAGAAAGCGGGAAGGGCCTTCGATCCCAGTGGGACTTCAGGACTTGGAGATCCTGCGGCGCTTATCGCGCAACACGCATTCGCTCTATCCCCTACCCGTAGTGAATTTGAAGCGGTCATGACTGAGGTCGAGCTATCCCTCAGGGAGCAAGAGAGGCTAGTCATCGGGGCCGGTACTCAGCCGGCGGTGACCACAACGACGACTACGGATGCCGCGGCCATCACAACGGCTACAGCGACCACCACCGCAACCACCACAACGACCCCACCTTCTGGGTCGTCTTCTGACTGATTAGATTTGCCTGCCCGGCGTCGACAAGCGCTCGAACAGATCGATCACCCATTCGCAGCGCTCATCGAAATTCCGTGCCTCGCCATTACCCGGAGCCCGACGCGGTCGCTGTTGGCAGGCATTGACCAGAAACGCAATCGCGGGCAAAGCCTCGGAGGTATCGCAACGCTGTGGAAGCTGCGCTCGGGCTTTGGCCAGACACAGCAGCGTCAGTTTGCGCGCGTTGCCGACGACGGCGCGGTCATTGACGGAATCCATGCTGCGATCCGACACCACGCGTCCTATCTCGGCATAGATGGTCGCTGCCGCCAGTATCGCGCCACGGCAATCACGTGGCAGGTGGGCGATGCCCGTGCTGCCGCGCTGGTACAGCGCATCCGCCTCCAGCAGTAGTTTGCCGATCACCTGGCCCAGGGCTTCGTTGAACACCGGCTGTCGTAGCCACTGATCTGGGTCGATCCCGGCGTCGCGCATCCACTGTCGTGGCAGGTACAACCGTCCGTTGCGCGCATCTTCACCAACATCGCGTGCGATGTTCGTTAGCTGCATCGCATTGCCCAGCTCGCAGGCGCGCGCAAAGGCATGCTGATCACGCACTCCCATGATGATGGCCATCATCGCTCCTACGCTGCCAGCTACGCGAGCGCAGTAGTGATGCAGGTCGTCCAGCGTGTCATAGCGG
>JBIJCD010000485.1:0-2834 GCA_044344895.1 Pirellulales bacterium
TTGGCAAACCTGGAGACGGAGGCGAGGGGTCGGCGAACGCTCGAGGAGCTTTGGGCCGCCTCGGCCCACGCGACGAGACTTTTGCCGCCCCGAAGCCGTCGCTCCACCAAACCGGGATGCGCACTAGCCCCGCCGACGGCGGGCGGCGGAACGATCGGTGCCGGGCAGCACGTCGAGATCCAGGCCGTCTGATTCGCCGCGCTCCAGCCGCTCCCAGGCGATCGCCCCCATGGCGGCGTTGTCGGTGCACAGCGCCGGTGGCGGGATGAGCACGTCGACGCCGTGCCTCCGCCCCCACTCCTGCACCGTCTGCCGCAGCAGCGTGTTCGCCGTCACGCCGCCACCGATCGCCAGCGTGCGGCAACCGGTGCGGTCGATCGCGAGTGTGAGTTTGGCGATGATCGAATCGACCACGGCCTGCTGAAACGAAGCAGCCAGGTCGGCGAGAACGCGGCCCTGTGGCGGAGGAGCCTCCGCGGCCCCCGGCGGCCTGACCAGGTAGCGCAGCGCCGTCTTCAGGCCGCTGAAGCTGAGATCCAGCCGATCATGGTCGTTGGCCAGTGGCCGCGGCAGCCGGTGCGCCCGCGGATTTCCGCCCTCGGCGGCCCGCTCGATCTGTGGTCCGCCCGGATACCCGAGGCCCAGCACGCTCGCCGCCTTGTCGAAGGCCTCCCCCGCCGCGTCGTCGATCGTGCCACCGAGCCGCTCCAGTTCGATCGGCCCGCGCACGAGGAACAGCGACGTGTGGCCGCCGCTGGCAACGAGTCCGACACAGGGATAGCGTATCCGCTCGCCGTGCGCGAGCCGGCAGGCGTAGAGGTGCGCGGCGACGTGGTCGTAGCCGACGACGGGAATGTCCAGCGCCGCGGCGATCGCCTTGCCGGCGGCCAGCCCCACCAGCAGCGATCCGACGAGGCCCGGCGACACCGCCACGGCGACCGCGACGAGATCGGACCGCGCCACTCCGCCCCGCGACAACGCCTCGTCGATGACCGGAATGATCCGTTCGACGTGGGCCCGCGACGCCACTTCCGGGACGACGCCCCGCCACCTCGCGTGGAGCGCGTCCTGGCTCGCCACCACGCTGGAAAGGATGGTTCGGTCGCGGGCGACGACCGCCGCCGCGGTCTCGTCGCAAGTGGTTTCGATCGCCAGGAGCGGCATGGGAGGGAGCGGGCAGGAGGCAGCCAAGCCGGGTCGACCTGGAGGGCCGAGTGCGGCGTGCAGCTAGCAGCTAGTAGTCATACCACATCCCAAACCCGAACCGGTTCTGGTTGTAAAACGCGAACTGGAACTGCGGATCCGAACCGTAGAGGTACTCGAAGCCGATGCGATACAACTTCTCGCTGCGCTGGCCGCGCCACGCCCAGCCAGCCTGCACGCAGACGTTGCCGCCCCAGTCGAGCTCCTGCCGCGAAATGCCATTCACCGCCAGGAATGGGGCGCCATGGGCGCCGGTGGGACGGGCCTGGATCAGCTCGGTGCCGAACTGGAATTCCCAGGGCTGCGAGCCACCCGCGTTGAAGAACGAATAGCCCACCTCGCCATAGAGTCGCATCCAGTCGAAGAGGTAGTACGAGTTGCCCCACACGATGCAGTCGCGGACGTAATTGATCCGCTGAAAGTCCGGGTGTTTGAGCATCGACTCGTCGCCGAGGTGGGCGCTGTTGTGGTAGTAGGCCAGCTTCGTCTGCCAGCGGCCGATGCCGTAGACGATGGGCACGCCGAAGCGGTAGTCGCCGCTGCGGAAATCGCGGTCGTCCTGGGGGTCGAGCCGCACGAACGCGGCGCCTTCGATCTGCACCTCGAACCCCTGCGGGTGGAGCACCGGGTCGGAGCCGTAGCGCAGGATCGAGGCCCGCCCGCCGAGCGTGGTGTCCCAGAGCGTCCCGTTGCTGATCGACGGATTGAGCGGGTCCCGCGCCGTGTCCGTATACCAGACGCTGCCGATGCGGGGCTCCTTCGGCCCCGCCAAGTAGCTCGTGTAGATCAGGTTGTTGGGCAACAGCTGCCAGAACCAGGGCCGCGCCGCCCACAGATCGTCAAAGGCATCGGGAAAGCCGGCCCCGGGAAGGGCGCATTCGTCGGGGCAGCAGGGCGCCACCTCGTAGGGCATTTCGAGCACGACCGGCCCGCTCGGCCGCGTGGGCGGCAGCAGGTGGACGATGCGCGGGCCGGCCGAATCACCGAGCGTGTTCGCCGGCGCGTCCTGTGGCGGCGGCAGCGTGAACGGGCCCGCGTCTTCCGCCGCCCCAGCCAGCCGCGCTGCGATCGCCCCCGCTGCAACGACGGCCAGGAACGCCGGCACGGCGCGGCGCGCGGCCCGCGTGACCATGACGGGAGTCTGCGGATTGGCCTGCGGCTGGAGCATGAACCGAGGAAAATCGAGGAGGGTCGTGCGGGACCGCGTCGCATGCCGACTGCGGGTTGCGGAGTGCGTCTGACGCTGCGACACTTTAGGGACGGCGGTGGCGAGTGCTACAGGGAGATCGGCATCGTGCCGCCATTTACGCCACCGGTCTTTCGCCCATCCAAGGACCTGTCGGGCTCGCCGATGAGCCCACCCGGCAGGCCGCGGCAAGCAGGGTAGGCTGGCGAACACGACGGCTCGCCCAAGCCGCCCGCACACTCGATTCCTCCATCATGACGCAGCCCCAGCCGACCCCCCAGGATGACGCCTCCTCGCCCGACGCCGTCGGTGCGTCGATCGCAGCCGCACTGGGGCGGATCCCCAGCGGCCTGTTCGTGGTCGCGTGGCGGGAGACCGACGAGTCACCCGACCGCGGCATGCTCGCGAGCTGGGTCATGCAGGGCGGGTTCTCTCCGCCGATGAT
>JBIJCD010000322.1:0-4492 GCA_044344895.1 Pirellulales bacterium
CGGGATCTGGTAGCAGCCATCGATCAATGCCGGCCGTTCGTCGTCAATATCCTCTCGGAACAGCAGCGGCCGCTCCTGGCGAAGTTCGGCAGACCGGCCGCCCCCGGCGAGAATCCGTTCGCCGACCTCGCTGTGACCCGCACGCCATCGGGTACGGCGGCCATCGCCGATGCCGCGGCCTGGCTCGAGTGCCGGCCGGTATCGCAGACCGGCGGCGGCGGCGGACACGGGGGCGACCACATCGTCGTCCTGGCGCGGGTGACCGCGGCGGGCACGGGAGCGGAACTGCCGCCTCTGGTGCATCTGCGGCGCAATGGACTACGTTATTGACCCGGGGTGACGAATCGGTCGACGACGCGGCCGCCCCCAACCGGAGGCATCGCATGCAACCCCGTGCCATGAAACAACGTGCTCTGATCAGCCACCGCGTCGTCCGGGCGGCCGTGCTCCTCTCGATCGCGCTCGCCGTGATCACGCTGCCTGCCTGCACTGACCAGAAGCGGCCCGCCGCGGCTCCCGGAGGCAGTGGGACACCGGCCGCCGGCGTCAAGCGGCTCATCTTCATCACCAACGGCGACGATCCGTTCTGGGATGCCCTGCTCAGCGGCCTGAAGGAAGGCGAGAAGCGATTCGGGTGCGCCGCCGCGGGGCTCTCCGTCTCACGCGACGTCAACAACGCCTCCGCCGAAGGGCAGATCGAGCGGCTCCGCCAATACGCCACGCAGAACGACGTCGCCGGCATCGCTATCAGCGTCATCCAGGCCGACAATCAGTCGATCGTCGACGAGATGAAGAAGCTCCAGGCGAAGGGGGTGAAGGTGATCACCGTCGACGGCGACGTGAACCGCACCACCTTCCGCGATGCCCGCCCCTACTACATCGGGACCGACAACCTCGTGGGCGGACGGATGCTCGGCACGGCCGCCCGCGCGCTGCTCGAGGCGCGGGGTCTGAAGGAGGCCGGCTACGTGCAATTCGCCGGCTTCACTGACAACGACAACGCCCGCAGCCGCATGAACGGCGTCAAGGAGGCGATCGGCCCCGGCTTCACCGAACGCGATCGCATGGCCGACGAGATGGACCTGCCGCGTGCCCGCGACAACGTCCGCAACGCCACCCAGAACCACAAGGATCTGGCGGCCCTCGTGGGGATCTGGGCCTACAACGCCCCTGCGATCGCCGACGTGGTCACCGCCAGCGGCACCCGCGACAAGTACGTCGTCGCCACGTTCGACGCCGCGGACCTCGCCATCGGCCACATGGAGAAGGGCAACATCGACTGCATGGTCGTCCAAAACCCGTTCGAAATGGGCGTGCAGACGGTCCGCCTGCTCAAGGCGATGATCGAGGAGGACGGCGAAGTGGTGCGGGACATGTTTCCGCGGGCCGGCTCGCCCGACGGTGACATCTACACGACCGGCCTGCGGGTGGTCGTGCCCGCCGCCTCGTCGCCGGTGACGAAGGAACTCTTCGACCCGAAGATCGTCGAGTTCATGACGTTGCCCGAGTTCAAGGCCTGGCTGGCGAAGTACAACCTCACCAGCTCCTGACCATGAACGGCACACAACCGGCCGGCGGCTGGCGGCTGCCGCGGCACGAACTGGCGCTCCTGGCGGCGATCGTCCTGGTGTACGTCATCACCGGCTGGCTGGACCCGAACCACACCTACTTCGCCAACTGGGCCGAGAGCCGCGACATCATCCTGCGGAACACGTCGCTCCTGGGCATCATCGCCCTCGGGGCGGCGGTGGTGATCATCGCGGGCGGCATCGACCTCTCGGCCGGCTCGATGGTGGCCTTCAGCGCCACCACGTGCGCCCTCCTCCTGGCGGTCTTTTCCGAGGTGGACGACCGGCGGCTGGTGACCGTCGGCTCCCTCGGCATCGCCGTGGCGGTGGGCGGGGCGCTGCTCTCGGGGCTGCTCGTCGGCACGCTGCACGCCTGGCTGATAACGGCGATCCGCCTCCCGCCGTTCGTGGCCACGCTGGCCACGCTCGTGGGCCTGCGCAGCTTCGCCCGCGCCATGTGCCTGTTCGTGACCCGCGAGCGCTGGGGCAACGAGTCGCAGCAGATCAACGTCAACACGCCGTTCTTCGCCTGGCTCAAGGAGCACAACGTCTGGATCTCCACGGCAACGTTCCTGATCATCGCGTTCCTCACCTGGCTGATCCTCTCCCGCACCGTGCTCGGGCGGCATCTCTACGCGCTCGGGGGCAACGAGCAGGCCGCCCGGCTCAGCGGCGTCCGCACGGAGAACGTGAAGTGGTTCGCCTACTGCTTCGGCAGCCTGACGGCCGCCCTCGCCGGCATTTTCCTCATGGCCGACAGCAGCGTCGCCCAGCCGGGCAACCTCGCGCGCGGCTACGAACTCAACGCCATCGCGGCCGCGGTCGTGGGAGGCTGCAGCCTGCAAGGCGGCGTCGGCACGGTGACAGGAACCGTGCTGGGCGCGCTCTTCCTGCGGCTGGTGATCGACGCGGTCTCGAAGCTCATCAAGGCGAGCGCCGACGTCTACGAGGGGATGATCGTCGGCATCATCGTCGCCCTCGCGGTCACGCTCACGCAGGTCGGCCAGTCGGCCAGATCCGGCCGCCTGCTGTTCCCCGGCGCCCGCGGGCTGGCCGCCATCCCCACGATCGCCACCTTCGCCGGCCTGCTGGCGATGATGGGGGCCGCCAACGTCGACGCCATCAGGGGCCGGACGGCTGCCTTCGGCATGGTCGTGGGCGTCGCGGTGCTGCTGTTTCTCGCCGGGGTCCGGTGGCTCGAAGGCCGGCGCTCGCCATGACACCGATCGTCGCTTTTCGCGGCATCACGAAGCGTTTCCCGGGCGTCGTGGCGCTCGAGGACGTGACGTTCGAGGTCCGGCGCGGCGAACTGCACGCCATCTGCGGCGAGAATGGGGCGGGCAAAAGCACGCTCATGAAGATCCTGTCGGGGGTCTACGCCCCGGACGAGGGCGGGCTCGAGTTCGACGGCCGGCCCGTGACGTTCGCCGGCACCCGTGACGCCGAGCATGCCGGCGTCGCGATCATCCATCAGGAGCTGGCCCTCGTCGAGCAGCTGTCGGTGGCGGCCAACGTCTTCCTGGGCCGCGAGAAACGCACCCGCACCGGCCTGCTCGACGACCGGGCGATGCACGCCGAGTGCGCTCGATTGCTCGCGACCCTCGAATGCTCCGTCCCTCCCCACGCCCTGACGGGCAGCCTGCGGGTCGGCGATCAGCAGCTCGTCGAGATCGCGAAGGCCCTCTCACTCGAGGCATCGCTCGTGGTCATGGACGAACCCACCAGCGCCCTCACGGAGTCGGAGTCGGCCCGACTCGAGCGGACGATCGCCCGCCTGCTCGAGCGAGGCACGACCATCATCTACATCTCACACAAGATGGACGAGGTGTTCCGGCTGGCCGACCGGATCACGGTGCTGCGGGACGGTCGTCACATCCGCACGGTCGACCGCACCACCACGTCGCCCCGCGAAATCACCGGTTGGATGGTGGGCCGCGAGATCGCCGCCCATGATTTTCAGAACCGGCGGCACCGCGGCGAGAGGCTGCTGGAGGTCCGCGGCCTGACAGTCCCCTGGCCGGGGCACCCGCGGGGGTATCGGCTGGCGGACGTCTCGCTCGACCTCCATGCGGGCGAGATCCTCGGCGTGGCCGGACTGATGGGCGCCGGCCGCACCGAACTGCTGGAGACCATTTTCGGCGCCGGCGAGCCAACGTGGACGGGCGAGATCCGGCTGGCCGGACGACCCGTCCGTTTTCGCCACCCCCGCGAGGCATGCGCGGCGAGGATCGCCATGGTGACGGAGGACCGGAAGCGGCTGGGGCTGTTTCCCGAGCTCGACGTGTCGGGCAACGTCAGCCTATGCAGCCTCCGCGACGCCCTCAACGGCGGGCTGATCTCGCGCCGCCGTGAGGAGGCGATGGTGACGGCGACCGTCCGCGACACGGGCGTCAAGGCGCCGGGCGTCCACGCGGCGATCACCGGTCTCTCCGGCGGCAATCAGCAGAAGTGCATCATCAGCCGCTGGCTGCTGACCAAGCCTCGGATCCTCCTGCTCGACGACCCGACCCGGGGCATCGATGTCGGCGCCAAGGCGGAGCTCTACTCCCTCATCGACCGGCTCTGCCACGACGGACTGGGCGTGATCCTCACCTCGAGTGAACTCCCGGAACTGCTCACGCTGGCCGACCGCATCGTCGTGCTGGCGGAGGGCCGCCTGACGGCGGAATTTCCCCGGTCGGAGGCGACCGAGGAAAAAATCGTACGCGCCGCCACGGGCGGGTAGCGGCGGCTGATTTCCGCTGCTGATGATTCGGCTGGAGCGATCACCGCCGAGACGGCGCCGCCCCTGCGCCGACCGTGTTCTAGAGCGGATTCAGCGCACATGTAGCACCGGCTCGGGGGCGGCAAAAGTCTCCTCGCTGTGGCCGCAGCGGCCACACGCTCGTCGAGCTTCCGCCGACCCCCTCGCCTCCCTGCCCAGA
>JBIJCD010000171.1:0-7367 GCA_044344895.1 Pirellulales bacterium
GGGCGTGAATCTCACCCCGCGTCAACGGCAGCAGGCCGTCCTTGGCGACGTCGAGCTGCCCGGGATAGCTGAGCACGTAAGCCATGAACTCGCGGATCGCCGGCGGCATCTCGCCCGCCTTCGGCACGGCCACCGCCAGGAAGAGCGGCCGGCAGTCGGGAGTGCGGTCCGATCCCACCACCGCATCGGAGATCGGCGAGGCATTGGCCGGCACCACGAGCGGCAGCCGCTTCACGCCCGGCCAGTGCGCATGCTCGTCGCCCACGAGCCCCAGCCCGCCGCGGTCGGCCGCGACCGCCTCGACGAGCGCCGCCTCGGTGCCGTGCTCGGCGATCGGCTGCCGGTACGCGTGCGCGCCGGCGAGAAGCCGGTCCATGTGCCAGCGCGTGCCGGAGCCGAGCCCGCGGCCGTGAACGCGAACCGGCACGTCCTTCCAGGTGTCGCTGCCGTTGAGCACGCCCCAGTGCGGCACGGCGTCGGCCGCCTTGGGATCGAGCCGCAGGATGCCCGTCTCCGGCGACCAGGGCAGCTCGGCGATCGGATTGGAGGCGTGCACGATCCAGACCAGGTGGTCAAAGCCGGCCACCACGACCACCAGCCGCCGGTCGGACCGATTGTCCCACGTCGCCCGGTCGGCCTCGGTGATCGGCCTGCTGGAAAGAGCGATGTCGGCCTTGCCGTCGGCGAGCGCCTTCAGGCCGGCGTCTGAACTCACCGTCTCGATGGAACACTTCGCCCCGGGGTGCATCCGGGCGAATCCCTGGCACCAGTGGGCCGCCGCCTGCTGCATCGTGCTGGAGCCCGCGAGCCGGATCCCCCCCTCCGTGGCCGACTTCGGCTGGTAGGGGATCGTCGCCAGGTCGGCGAGCGGATTCGCGGCCGGAGCGGCGGCCTCGGGCGGTTGCGCCGCCGCCGCGCAATGAAGCAACCCGCAGGCGACGGCCGCGAGGAGCCGGTGGAACGAGGACGTCGTCACGCGATGGGTCATGCTATGGGCCTCCCGAATTCGGCGGCAGCTTACGCCGCCGCCGCCCGGCTGCGGAAGCTCACTTTTCGACCGCCCGCCCGGCAGGCCGCGGCCGGGGCCGGCTACTGCACAACCGACTTGCTGCCCTCGGTCGAGCCGCCGATCGGGGCGTCGTCGGGCATCGGCCGGCAGGCGGTCGGGATGCCGAGGCGGTGCAGCTCCTCCCGGGCCTTGCGGTAGACCTCGAAGCTGTCAGGGTAGCACCAGAGCGTGACCGTCGTGCCGGGCGTGATCGTCGCCAGCGCGGCGTGGAATCGCGACTGCGGGGCCAGCGCCTCGTCGACCGTCTCGCCGATGCCGCTGCCCGTCGGGCGGACGACCCATTCTCGGGAGCGGATCAGCACCTGCCCGCGGGCCTGATCGATCTTCACCTCGATGACGTAGTCGAGCGAGAAGCCCTGCGTGGGGCCGACCGTCTCGATCCGCGCCGCCATCTCGTTGATCGCGCCCGAATGGCGGCGCGTCTGCGTCTTGGCGAGGTTGAAGAGCTCTTCGATCGGAATGTAGGCGATCCGCCCTTCCGCCAGCCGGAAGTGGATTTCGTCGCCGTTGACGGTGCGGCCGATGGGCGTCGGATAGGCCAGCACCTCCTTGGTGGTAGCCGGGGCGTGGGCGATGCCCTCGGCCTCGAGCGTGCACCGCTCGATCTCAGCCAGCAGTTCCTTGCGGCGCGCGGCCGTCTCGGCGGCCTTCACCTGGCTGGCGTCGACGGCCTGTTTGCGATCCTCGATTTCCACCCGGGCCGCCGCCACGGCCGTGGCCAGGTGCAGCCGCGACTCCGCCGCGAACGCCGCGGCGGTCGCCACGGTGCGGCCCTGAACGGCCAGCTCCGCGATCTCGCTCTCCGAGGTCGCGATCAGGCCCTCCAGCGACTCGACCTCGCGTTCCAGTGCCTCGACGCGGGCCGGATCGGCGGCGGCGGGCGCCATGACGACCTGCCGCGCCCGCTGCCCCACGAGCATGACGAGGATGATCAGGATGCCGACGATGTTCGTGACGACGTCGAGAAACGAGTCCTGGCCGGCGTTGCTGATGTCTTCGGGCTTCGGTCGCGGCATCGGCGGAAACTCCAGCTCCTAGCGGGGGACGGCGGCGGCCGCCCGCTCGACCGGGGGCAGCGGCTTGATCAGGTCGCGGCCGTCGGCGGACCGGGCTTCGAGACCGCTGTCCGCGAGCAGCCGTTCCAGGTCCTCGCGCCGCGAGCGGCCGTCGGCCGTCTGCGACAGCACGAGCACAGGCTTCCAATACATGCGATCGCCGGCGAGACCCCAGGTTTCCACGCGGGCGTGGACGGCCTTCACGAGCGGATCGACAGCCAGCGCCGTGTCGCCATCGATCGGAATCCGGTCCTGAACCCGACGGCCCGTGTCGTCCATGATCCGGAACTCGTCGCTGGCACATTCCAGTCGGATCGGCCGCGTGAGCGGGATGGGCCGGTCCTGCGTGGCGAGGCTGGCCCAGTTCTTGCCGCGCGACTGCGCCATCGACACCGACGCCGACGCGGACGACCCGCCCGCCGACGCCCCCGGCTGCCCGCCGCCTGCCGTCTTCGCCAGCCCGGGCATCGCAGGACCACTGCCGCCGCCGGCCGAACCTCCGGAGGCCGACGAAGACGCGGCACCACCGGCGGCATCGGCCGACGCTGAACCACCTGCGCCGCTGCCCGAGGAAGCCAGGCCTCCCGAAGCCGCGGCACCCGCTGGCGGGGTGGACGAGCCGCCCTGGCCGCCGTCCCTGCCGCCGGCGCCGCGTCGACCCGCTGCCATTCCTCCGGCCGCCGTACCGCCGGTCCCTGCCGCCGTGCCGCCAACGACGGGATCACCGCCGCTATCACGACTGCCAAGGCCGCTTGGACCAATGACGCCAGGCCCGTTGAAATCGGCTCCACCGGCCTGCGCGGATTCGGCCCTGCTGGAGCCGGGACCGTTGCCGCCACCGGAGCCTGCGGTGAACACGGATTGCCGGAACCTGCCCTCCGCGTTGCCTTGCTGTCCGTCCGGCGCCAGGCCGCTGCCTCCGGTTCCGCGGCCGTTCCCCAGGGCATCGCCGCCCCCTCCACGACCGGCGTGGCTGCCAGCCGCATCGGCGCCGCCGTGCGCCCAGTCCCAGCGGGATTGGTCGCCCAGGACGCTGGGGCCTTCGTCGGACACCACGCCACCCCGGGTCTGCGCGGCCCGATACTGCCGCGGCTGCTTGACAGGACGAGTGGGACGGACCTCCGCCAGCCAGGCCAGCCGCTGCCGCGACTCCTCGATCGCCCGCTTCTCCACCTGCGCCAGCGTGGGATCGGCCGGCGGAAACGCGAGCGTCCAATCCTCGTCGACAAGCTGGTAGCCAAAGTCGCTGCCCCACGACTGGATCGCCTCGCGGGCCGCGTAGTAGGCCATCACGCCGGACGGCCGCACGATGAGCAGCGGATACGGCTGCATCGCGGGATCGGTGGAGCCGCCCTGCGCGACGAGAATGTGTTCCCGCGCGGCACGCAGGCCGCTGGCGAGAGGATTGCCCGGCCCCGGCGGCCCCTGGAAGTCGGCCGGACCGAGCCGGATGTTCTCCGGCTGGAGGAAGACGCCATCGCCGGCGCACTCGATATAGAGCGGCCGCCGGTGCGTGCCGTTGCGGCCCGCGAAGGGCACCACGGCGTAGGCCGGCGGCTTCGTGCGCTGCTCGGCGCGGGCCTTGTCGAGCGACTCCCGTGCGCTGGCCAGCCTCGCCTCGAGCTCCCGGAGGGCCGCGTCGTCCGCCGCCTTGGCACCGGTGCCCGACTCGAGCGCCGCCGCCATCCGTTCGAGCTTTGCCATCTCGTCCTCGAGCGCGCGGGCGTTCTCCTCCACGCCCGCCAGCTGCATCCGCGCCCGCGCGAGATCCTCCGCCGTCCGCTGGCGGACGCCCTCGAGCTGCTCCGCCCGCCAGGCGAGACCGTCGCGGGCCGCCTCCAGCTCCTGCTCGAGTTCGGCGCGTCCGCCGTCCGCCTCGGGAACGACGCCTTCCTTGACCGCCCTGCTGAACAGCACGAGCACCACGAGCAGCGCGCCCATCGTGCACAGCAGCACGGCCAGGAAGGGAAACAGCGAGATGGTGGGCCCGGATGCGGGCTGGGATCGACTCATGCAGCCTTTCCGGTGCGCCGGGACGGCTGCAGGTCGACGTGCCGCTGGTCGGACGATACGTCGCCGGCCCTCACGGCGAGCAGCTGCACTGCGGCGGCCAGCGTGGCGAGCGTCTCGTCAAACCGTCCCGTCGCGGCCAGCGTGTTGAGATTCGCGTCGAGCGACCGCTCCAGCGCGGCGATGTCGCGGGTGGCATCGACCACCTTCCCCAGCAGCGCCGTTTGATCCGCGAGCCCCCCGTGATGCCGCTCCAGGCCGCGCACCGCCTCGGCGAGCGATTCGGCCGTGCGGGTCCAGCGATCCTCGCGATGCGACAGCGCCGCCTCGTGGGCGGCCACGAGCGACTCGCTCCACCGCGACAAGGTCCCGTCGAGCGAGGCCGACAGCGAGGCGTTCAGCGTCCGCCCCGTCTCCTCGAGCAGGGCGGCGAGATTGCTGGCCGCCGTGCGTTCCAGCGCCCGCCACGACTGCTCCTGGGCGTCGATGAGCCGCGCGGTGCCGCGGCTCATCGTCTCGCCGAGCCGCGCCATGGCCAGCGTCGCCCCGCCGTCACTGCCGAGCGACTGGAATCGCCCGGCCAGGGAGGCCCAGACCACGGCATCGACCTCCGACAGGAGCGACTGCTCGTAGCGATCGACGCCGAATTGCACGAGCATCAGCACCATCGACAGCCCCAGCGCGATGGCGGTCGTGTCGAACGCGACGCCGAGGCCCCCCACGACGCCCGACATGTTGTCGAGCTGCGTCGGCGACAGGCAGGCGATCGCGTCGGTGATGCCGATCACCGTCCCCAGGAAGCCCATGATCGGGATGGCCCAGATCACGAACCGCACGAGTCCGTAGCTCTGCGCCGCCCGCGCGGCGTCGAGATCCGACAGATATTTCAGATGCTCCTCGAGCGTGTCGGCGGTGCCGGTGCGCACCACCAGGTCGAGCGCCTCGCGAAGCCGGCGGTCGAGATAGGACGGGGTCGGCCCACCGTCGCCCAAGTCGGCCGCCAGATCCGCCGCCGCCGCCGGATCCTGCCCGCCCTCTGGAATCGGCTCCAGCCGCTCCTCGCCCACGTCGCGTCGCTGCCGGCGGAGTTCGGCGAACTTGATCAGCAGGGCGGCCAGCCCGACGAAAAACATGGCCACCTCGACGTATTCGCACCAGTGCCCCGCCAGGTACCGGATGACGAGCGGATGCGTCACGACCCCCATGTGGATCAGGCCAAAAAACCCGAAACTCAGCGCGCCCCCCCACAGGATGGGCGAGCGCAGCAGCATGGCGGTCAGGGCGTTGAGCTTCGACACGGGCGTGTCCTCCGGAACGGCGTGAATCCGACGGCATCGGCCCCGGGGGGCCGCTCCGCCTCGTTCCTTCCATCGGTAGGGTTTGACTGACCGATTGAATCGAAACATTCCGCAGCGGCAAATGCTGGTTTTCGGCCCTCTACCACGGAAAGCCGGGGGGGCTGGGGCGGCAGGGTTGCGCGACACTTCCGCCCGCGACGCCCACGGCCGCGCGGCATCCCGCACGGGAAACACATGGCCAAACCAGCGGCGGCCGGATGGCGGATTTTTTGGGTGGGTTGCTACACTGCCCGCCGCGGAAGGGACTCCGGACAAACGGCCCGGGCATCACAGATGCGGCACAGCGTGCACACACCGTCGGTGGGCCAGGGGCACAACGCGGCAGCCGACCGCTCCCTGGGCCGGTGTGGCCGGTCACCGGGCCGCTTCGTCGGCCGAATCGCAGCGCCACTGTGCGTGATCGCGGGCCTCGGTCTCGTCTGGGCTGTCGGATCGCATGGTTTGGCCGCCCAACGGGCGGTCCGCCCCCTGGCGGCCGGCGTCAACGGATCGACCGGGCAGTTCTGGACGATGACGACGCCCTTGGACGACGGTCGCCAGATGCTCCTGCTTCTCGACCAGCAGAGCCGCTGTCTGGCCATCTACCACGTCGATCCCGGGGCCGGAACGGTGCAGCTCAAGAGCACCCGCGACATCACCTGGGATCTCATGATCGAGGAGTTCAACGCCCAGGAACCCAAGCCGTCCAGCCTGAAGAAAATGGCGGAGATGCCGAAGTAATCGGCGACGACGGACGTTCCGAGTCTGCCGACCAGGCGCGGTCGTGTGGGGCTCGATGGACCTTTATAATTGAGAGGACGATGACCGACTGGGGAGCGGCGGCCGGTTCGCCACCCCCAGAAGCACGTCCGGGCAGTGGCCGAGGAACGCTCCTCACCCGCCACGCTCGCATTCGACATCCCCGTCGTGGCCGAGCCACGCCGGGCGGCGGCTGATCAGCATCGCCAACGACGGCCTGGAAACCAGATCATGGCAGGAAAACTTCTGACCCTCGAAGAAGCCGCCCAGAAGCTGGGCGTTTCGGTCGAAGACGTGCACAGCCTGATCGATCGCAAGAAGCTGTATCCGCTCCGCGACGGCAACACCCTCAAGTTCAAGCATGACGAGATCGAGCGGCTCGCTACGTCCGAAGGCGATTCGCTGGCGCTTGGCGATTCCGGCCTTTCTCTCGACGTGGATCAACCGGAGCCGAAGCCCGCCGCATCCGGGGCGATCAGCGGAGTCGAACTGGCCGACAGCCTCGACCTCGACCTCGACGGCGAGATGCAACTGGATGTCGGCGGCGCTGCCGAAGCGACCGGTTCGGGAGGAGCGCTATCGCTCGGCAGCGTCTCGGGGCTCGAGGTCTCGCCGGTCAGCGGTTCTGCCTCGGCCGCTCCGGCGACTCCGCCCGCATCGGCCCCGGTGGCCGACGCCGATGGCTCGGCCGAACCGACCAGCGGCACGGTGCCGATCGAACTTCCAGGCGCCGAGCCGATCAGCCGCACTCTGCCGATCGACCTTTCAGGCATAGACCTCTCGAGCGTCAGCGGCACGGGCAGCAACGTTACCGGTTCGCTCGTCGTCGGCTCCGGCGCTGAAGCCATCGATCTTTCCGGCTCCATGTCGAATGTGGGGTCGGCGTTGTCCGGAGCCCTGGAAGACGGCCTGTCGCTGGAGGATTCCTCCGTCCGGGAGTCTGGCATCCTCTCCGCCGCCGACTTCGAAGACGACATGCAATCGGCGATCAGGGCATCGGTGGCGGGCAAGTCGGGCCTGGCCGGCGAAGATATCCAGGAGTTTGACCCGGCTTCCGATGACGAGAGCGGCTCCGTCGTGGTCGCCGACGAGTCGGAGGCCGGCTCATCGAGCTTTCTTCCGGACGACGAGTCGAGT
>JBIJCD010000172.1:0-7346 GCA_044344895.1 Pirellulales bacterium
CGCGCGTGCCAGCATACCGGAAGGCGTCCCGCCCGACAGCGCGCCCGCGGCCGGCTACGCCAGCAGCATCGCGTCGCCGTAGCTCAGGAACCGATACCGCTCGTGGATAGCAGCCTCGTAGGCCCGCGCGATCACCGCACGGCCCGCGAACGTGCTCACGAGCACCATCAGCGTCGTCCGCGGCATGTGGAAATTCGTGAACAGACAGTCGACGGCGCGAAACACGAAGCCGGGCCGGATGAACAGGTCGGTCGTTCCGCTCCACGGTGCGAGCGTGCCCGACCGGGCCGCCGATTCCAGCGTGCGTGCGGCCGTGGTGCCCACCGCCACCACCCGGCCTCCCCGCGCCCGTGCGGCCGCCACGGCCGCAACCGTCTCCGGCGGGCAGGTGCACCACTCCGAGTGCATGACGTGGTCGTCGAGACGCTCGGCCGTGATCGGCCGGAACGTGCCCAGGCCCACGTGGAGGGTGACGCTCGCCCGACCGACGCCCCGGGCGGCGAGGTCCGCGAGCAGCCGGTCGGTGAAGTGGAGGCCGGCCGTGGGCGCCGCCGCCGAGCCGCTCTCCCGGGCGTAGACGGTCTGATACCGTTCCCGGTCGCCCGTTGCCTCGACGCCGCCGCGGATGTAGCCCGGCAGCGGCACGCGGCCGACACGTTCGAGGATCGCCTCCGGCGGCGCCGCCACGTCGGGCTCTGCGAGCCAGCCACCGCCGGCGCACCGTCCCACGAGCGTCATCGCGACGGCGGCACCGCCGTCGCAGGCGTCGAGCAGCACCCGCTCGCCGATGGCGGGCCGGCCGCGGGTGTGGGCCAGCAGCTGCCAAGCCCCGCTGGCCGCGTCGGTCCGCAGGAACAATCCCTCCCAGCGGCCGCCGGTCTTCTCCCGGCGGCCGACGAGCCGCGCAGGCACGACGCGGCTGTCGTTGACCACGAGCAGGTCGCCGGGCCGCAGGATCTCGGGGAGATCGCGGACGTGCCGGTGCCGCAGGGAGCCGGTGCCACGGTCGACGACGAGCAGCCGGGAGGCCGCGCGGTCGGCCAGCGGCTCCTGGGCGATCAGGTCCGGCGGCAGTTGGTAGTCGTAGTCGTCGGCGTCGGCCATAGGGGCATGGTATCGCGGCGCCGCCGGCCCCGCCCGCCGCCGACGCAGCTTGGTAGAGTGAGTCGCATGACGGCCAGCATCCACACGAGCGTTCTGCCCGCCGAGGTGATGTCGCACCTCGCCGTGAAACCCGGCATGCGGGTGGTCGACGGCACGCTCGGCGGCGGCGGCCACACGCGGCTCCTCGCCGAGGCCGTGGGACCTGCCGGACTCGTGATCGCCATCGACCGCGATCCGCAGGCGATCGAGCGGGGTGCCCGCGAGCTCGCCGGGCTGCCGGTACGTTTCGCGCAGGCCAACTACTGCGACCTGCCGGAGGTGCTCGACGCGCTCTCCATCGACGCGGTCGACGGGGTGCTGCTCGACGTCGGCCTGTCGAGCGACCAGCTGGCCGACGAGTCACGCGGATTCTCGTTCGACTCGGAAGGGCCGCTCGATCTGCGATTCGACCCGACCGAGGGGGAGCCGGCGTGGAAGATGGTCAATCGGATGAAGCCCGACAACCTCGCCGACATCATCTTCGAGTACGGCGAGGAGCGGTACAGCAGGCGGATCGCGCGCCGGATCGCGGCGGTGCGGGAGAAGCAGCCGATCCGCTCGGCCCGCGAGTTTGCCGACGTCGTGCGGTCGGCCATCCCGCGGCAGTCGCCGCCCCCGCGGATCCACCCCGCGACGCGGACATTCCAGGCGTTGCGGATCGCCGTGAACCAGGAGCTCAAGAGCCTGCGGATCGCCCTGGAGCGGATCCCCACGCGGCTCGCCCCCGGCGGCCGGCTGGTAGTGATCTCGTTCCACTCGCTGGAAGACCGGCTGGTGAAGCAGGCGTTCCGCAGCCCGCAGGTCTGGGAATGTCTTACGCGGTCGCCCGTGGAAGCCGGCGAAGAAGAGGTTTTGCGCAATCCGCGCAGCCGGTCCGCGAAGCTGCGGGCTGCCCAACTTGCCGCGCCACTACCCACGGCCTGACGACGTCGGCAGGAAGGCGGTCTGGCGAACGCCGGCGTGTTTCACGACAATCCGCCACCTTCGGCGTCGCGCGGATAGTCATGGGACGTGAAACCAAAATCCTGCTCGCCCTGCTCGCCACGCTGGCGGGCGTGTTCGTGGGCGTGCTGTCGATGAAATTGCTGGTGCCGCGGCCTCCCGCCGGGGCCGGGCCCGACGTGCACGTCGATCTGGTCGCCGCCGAGCCGCACGAGATCGTCGCGCCGCCCACGCTCTCCCCGCCCACCCCCGAAGACGGCATGCGGGCCCACCCACGGTCCGCTGACGGCGGATTCGACGCCGCTGGCGCCGATCAGGTGGCGGTCGGAGCCGGAACCGCGCCGCGCCGCGATCCCTTCGTCGCCACCGCATCGCTCGAACAGCCGCTGCCGCGGCCCGACCAGCCTGCTGCCCCACCGGTCGACGGCACCATGATCCGCTCCGCCGCTCCAGCCGGGACTGCTTTTTCGCCGTCGACGCTGCCATTGACGAATGACCCGGCCGCCATCGAACCGCCGGGAGTTCCTCCGGAGCGGACGGCCATTGCCCCGCCCCCGACGAGCCCGACGCCGCCGTCGCCGACGCACGTGGCGGCGGCGGGCGACTCCTGGTGGAATCTGGCCGAGCGGGCCTACGGCGATGGCCGGCTGTACCGGGCCCTCTTCGCATGGAACCGGGTCGTCGACCCGCGGGTGTCGCTCGCGCCCGGCACGCGGCTGGAGATTCCGCCCCGGGAACGGCTCGAAGCCGCCTGGCCCAGGCTCGTGCCGCCACGATAGCGAGGCCGCCGAGCGGCGGTATCTCGCTCGGCACGCGGATGACCGCGGCCTCGGTGCGGCACGGCGGTGAGCCGTCCGGAGCCGCAAAGCCCCCGATCAGGTGACCGCGCCGACCGTCGCCCGGGGACGTCCACCGGCCTTCGGCGCCGGAAACGACGGAGGGCGGCACTCGACCGCTCCGCAGGTCATCCCGCGACACGCAGCGGGGGCGAAGCCCGCACCGCCCGCCGGCTCGCTGGCGGCCACGATGCTCGCGGGGCCGCCGACCGGCCCCGGCTTCGTCAGCTACTTCGCGCCGAACTTGTAGGCGGCGTTGCGGGGATCGAAGTCGGCGTCCGTGAAGCCGTTGTTGATCTTCACGTTCATATAGGTGTACTCCTCGAGGAGCACCGGCTGCCCGCCCGCCTCCTGCGGCCAGTCGTAGGCCTCGTAGCGGATCGGGATCGTCAGCTCGTCGTCGATGAAGACGCGGGCGAGATGGAAGCGGAAGTTGCGGCGCGGCACGGGGTGCATCACCTGCACGCAGGTGCAGATGCGGCCGTTCACCTTGGCGTTGGGATAGAAGTTCACGTCGCACTCGCCGAACTGCTTGTCGTGCTCGGCGACCTCGACGAGCCGCTTGGCGAGGTTCTCCACGCCGATCTCGGTCACGGGATAGCGGTTGCCCTGCATGGCGAGCATGCTCTGGGGCTTGAGCGACACCGTCCCCACCATGGCCCGCACGCCACTGCCGGCGTGGGCGAGCATGTTGCCGTCGTTGTGGCCGGCCACGTAGATCACCTCTTGGCCCTTCACGGCGTCGGGGCCGAGAAAGTAGAGGTAGACGCTGAAGGGCTGCTGCCGGATCTTCGCGAACATGTACTCGTGCTCGCCCAGCTTGCCGTCGATCCGCTCCCGCTTCACGACCGTGCAGGAGTAGTCCTTGATGTTGGCGTTGATCTTGGCGAGTCCCTGCTGCGCGAGATCGAGGGCGGGCTGCAGCGGATGCACGCCGGTGGCAGCCGCCGCCACACCGGTGGCCGCGTCACGAACAGGCAGGCCGCCGTTGGGGATGAGGCCGGGAGCAGCCTGACCGGCCGCCTCGGGGGCCGCGGCCTGCTGCGCCCCCGCCGGGACGACGGCGACCGCGAGGGCCGCCGCAACGGCGATCGCGACGGCCCGCGAGCCGCCACGCCGAGAGCTGATGAAACCGCGTCCCAAGCTGGCCATGACAACCTCCGTGACCCTCGCAGTGGTCCACGGCACCGACCGCACGCCGGTCATCGTCCGCGCCGGGAAACCCTGCTGAGAGGGCGGGAGTGTAGCCAGCCCCGCCAGCGGCTGCCATGCCATTTTCCGCCCTTTTGGGCCGATCGAGCCCGCAGCCTTGCCGTTCCGCGGACGGCCAACCATGCTCCAGTTCTCCCCGTCTCACCCCCGTCCGGGCTCTTCCGGGCTGCCGGAAGTCCCCCCAGACACGCCCCATGGCCCACGTCGCACGCGTTCCGGCCCCCGCCGACCTGATCGTCGGCCGCGTCGAATCCGCGCCGTTCGGAGAGAACACCTATGTGTTCCACCGCACCGGCGGCAGCGATTGCCTGGTGGTCGATCCGGGTTTCGAACCAGACGCGATCATCGCCTTTATCGAGGATCGCGGCCTCGAGCCCGCCGCCATCCTGCTGACGCACGGCCACTCCGATCACATCGCCGGGAACGGCCGTTTGCGCGAGCGGTGGCCCGGCCTGCCGATCCTGATCGGCCGCGACGACGCCTCCAAGCTCACCGATCCTGCCGGCAACCTCTCCGCCGCCTTCGGGCTGGCGCTGGTGAGCCCGCCGGCCGACCGCCTGCTCGACGACGGTGAACAGCTGTCGCTGGCCGGGCTGGAGATCGGCGTGACGATGATCCCCGGCCATTCCCGCGGACACGTCGTGTTCCGCATCGAAGCCTGCACTCCGCCGGTCGTGTTCGGTGGGGACGTGCTTTTTCGCGACGGCATCGGGCGGACCGACTTCCCGGACGGCGACTTCGCGACACTCGCGGCGGGCATCCGCCGGGGCTTGTACACGCTTCCCGACGACACCGTCGTGCTCCCCGGCCACGGCGAGCCGACCACGGTGGGCCACGAGCGTCGGCACAATCCCTTCGTCACGGGCACGGCGGTGGCCGGCGACGGCTGACCCCGTCCGCGGATTGACCCGATGGAGCCCGCCCCCGGAAGATGATACGGATGCTCTCGCCAGCCGACCTCGCCGCCGCGCCGCCCATCAAAACCCCGGCCGACCGGGCGTCGGGCCGTTCTCCGCTGTGCCGGGCGGCCGGGCTCGGACTGGCTGCGCTGGCCCGCCTGCTGGCGGGTTCGAGCGTCCGCTGGATCGCCAGCCAGCCTGACACCTGCCAACGGATCTACTTCGCCAACCACACGAGCCACCTCGACGCCCTGATCATCTGGGCATCGCTGCCGCAGCCGGTGCGGGAGGTCACCCGGCCCGTCGCCGCCAAGGATTACTGGTCCCGCGGCCTCGTCCGCCGCTGGCTGGCGCAGGAGGTCTTCGACGCGATCCTCATCGACCGCACCGACATCAAGGTGCACCAGAGCCCTGTCGACCTCATGCTGCGGGAGGCGGGTTCGACCCACTCGCTGATCGTGTTCCCCGAGGGGAGCCGCAGCGTCGACGGAGAAATCGGGGAGTTCAAGAGCGGCCTCTACTACCTGGCCAAGAAGCGCCCGGACATCGAACTCGTGCCGGTGCACATCGACAACCTCAATCGCGTCCTCCCACGCGGCGAGTTCCTGCCGGTTCCGATGCTGTCGTGCATCAGCTTCGGGCCGCCGCTCTGGCTGGAACGCGGCGAGGCGAAGCTCGACTTCCTCGCGCGGGCGCGACGGGCCGTGCTGGTGCTCAAGGAATAGTGCGGCCATGAACGACATCCGCACGCTCGCCCTGATCACCGGCGTCCTCGCGCTGCTCACCGCCGCAACCGGCGTGGGTCAGTTCCTCAAGCGGCATCCCGACCGCGGTCTCGATCCCGCGGCCGTCCGCACATTCAACCTCCGCATCCGCGGCTGGTGGATTCTCTGCACCGTGCTCGCGGCCGCCTTCTGGCTCGGCACGACCGCGACCGTGGTGCTGTTCGGGCTCGTGTCGTTCTGGGCCCTGCGGGAATTCATCACGCTCACGCCCACGCGCAAGGGAGACCACCGCGCCCTGTTCTGGGTGTTCTTCGCGTTCACGCCGCTGCACTACCTGCTCGTGGGACTCAACCGCTACGACATCTTCAGCGTCTTCCTGCCGGTCTATGCCACCCTCTTCGTGCTGGCCCGCGTGGCCTTCGCCGGCGACTACAAGCGATTCCTGGAACGCACCGCGAAGATCCAGGCCGGTCTCGTGGTCTGCGTCTACTGCCTCTCGTTCGCGCCGGCGCTGCTGCAAATCCCCATCGACGCCGCGGGCGGTGGCGGCCGCAGCGCGAACTTCCGCCTGCTCTTCTTCCTCATCTTGCTGGTGCAGTTTGCCGACTGCATGCAGTACGTCTGGAGCAGGATGCTCGGCCGACGCCTCGTGGCGGCCGCCGTGAGTTCCAACCGCACATGGGAGGGCCTTCTCGGCAGCGCGACCAGCACGGCGCTGCTGGCCGCGGCCCTGTGGTGGGCGGCACCGCCCTTTCAGCCCTGGCAAGCGGCGCTGGCGGGCCTCGTGGTGGCCACGATGGGATTCGCCGGCGGCATGACGATGTCGGCGATCAAGCGGGATCGCGGCGTCAAGGATTACGGCACGCTCGTCGTCGGCCACGGCGGCGTGCTCGATCGCATCGATTCGATCTGCTTCGCCGCCCCGGTGTTCTACCACATCACGCTGCTGGTCACCGGCAACGCGGGATAGCGGTTCAGCGGACCGGCTGGCCCGCGGCCGGCTCCGCGGCGCGACGGGCCTGCAAGGCGTAGATCGAACGTCGGCCGGCCGTCGCGGCCAGCGCCGCCGGCGGCGCCTCCGCGGGCGTCTCGGGCTGGTCGGGGCTCTGGCCACGCGGCATCCGCGACCGGTCGCCGGGCTGCGGCTGGGCGACGGCGAGGGCGGCCGGCGGCGCGGGGCAGCCCTGCTTCACCCAATCGAGCCATTGGTGCTGCAACTGCGCCACGCCGCCCACGCCGTAGTGCCGCGCAAGCGCCGCCGACCAGTCGTCGCCGGCCAGGCCATCACCGACGAAGGAGACGTACTTGTGACGACCGCCGCGTTCGATGAGGTAGCGGGCGAGCGAGTAGCCCTGCGAATAGAGCGGCAGCACGTCGGCCGGATACTCGCGCATCGCGAACATCTGCGGGAAGGCGATGCCCCGGCCGGTGGTGAGGAATTCGATCAGCAGGCGGTGCTGCCTGGCCCGCTCGACGGGGTGCTCCACCGTCGTGCATGCGCCCTCGTCGGCCCAACGGGGCAGCGGCCGCCGAAAGTGGCTCGCGAAGATCGTGTGCGTGATCTCGTGCGGCAGGACCGAGTCGAGGAT
>JBIJCD010000173.1:0-7334 GCA_044344895.1 Pirellulales bacterium
GACGGCTCGAAAGACGGTGGCAGTGGAGCTTCCACGATGCCGAGCCGAGTGCTCGTTCAACTCGACTGCGACCAGCAGCCCAGCACGTTCGACGCGATCGTCGCGGTCGACGCGGGGGTGGAGACGCTCCTGCGGCACGGGGGCGTGACGCCCGACGCCGCCGTGCCGCTCGTGCACGGGGCGATGTTCACCCGCGGCGGGGCCGACCTCGCCGCGACCGCGATCTTCGTGGGCGGGTCCGACGTGCAGGCGGCCGAGGCGGTCTTCGAGCGGGTCAAGCGGACCTTCTTCGGTCCGGTGCGGGTGAGCGTGCTCCTCGATCCGGCCGGTGCCAACACGACGGCCAGCGCCGCGGTCGTGGCTGCCGGTCGGCACCTGCCGCTGGGTGAGCGGTCGGCGGCGTCCGGATGCCGGGCGCTGGTGCTCGGAGGCAGCGGCCCGGTTGGTCAGCGGGTCGCGCGGCTGCTCGCCGGCAAGGGCGTGTCCGTCGCCGTGGCTTCGCGGTCATTCGCCCGGGCCGAGGAGGCGTGCGGGCGGATCGCGGCGGCCGTGCCGGCCGCGCGTCTGGAGCCCGTCGAAGGGACCGCGTCCGGCGGCTGCGGGGCGGCGCTGGCCGCCGCGGTGTCCGGCGCCGACCTGATCGTCGCCGCCGGCGCGGCCGGGGTGCCGCTACTCGACGGGCCGGGGCGGCGGCTGGCGCGCAAGGCCAGCGTGCTCATCGACCTCAACGCGGTGCCGCCGGCCGGCATCGAGGGGATCGTGGCCACCGACAAGGCCCGGCAGCTGGACGGGGCGGTCGTCTACGGCGCGCTCGGCGTGGGCGGCACGAAGATGAAGATCCACCGTGCGGCCGTGCAGCGGCTCTACGCATCCAACGACGCCTGCCTCGACGCCGAGGACCTGCTGGCCATCGGCGAGTCGCTCTAGAGCGGATTCAGCGTACGTGTAGCACCGGCTCGGGGGCGGCAAAAGTCTCCTCGCTGTGGCCGCAGCGGCCACACGCTCGTCGAGCTTCCGCCGACCCCCTCGCCTCCCTGCCCAGACCGCCGAGACGTCGCTCCAGCAAAACCAGATGCGCTCTAGCCGCCCACGTAGCGGGCCACGATCGCGCGGGCCCGCGCCTCCTCGCGGGTGCCGGAGACGATCGCGCGGCCGTCGGCGAACACCGACAGCCGCACGCCCCCGTCGAGGTCGACCCGCACCAGCCAGGGATTCGTCGTGACGCCGCCGAGCGGCTGCAGGCGGGCGGCCAGGTCCGCCAGGTCGATGCCGCCGCCGCCGGCCGCCTCCACCTGCACGGCATCGCGGCCGCAGAGCACGGCCGCCCGTGCGGCCATCCTTCCCTCGAGCCAGGGAAAATCGCCGGACCGACAGGTCGGGCAGCCCTGCTCCGCGAGCGCCGACAGGTCGTAGGACCGCCACATGCCCTCCCACAGGTCGCAGGCCAGCAGACGGCTCGGCGGCGGAGACCGGCCGCCGACGAGCAGTTTCATCGCCTCCGCCGCCTCGACGGCGCCCACGACCAGGGCGGCGGGGCCGATGATGCCCGCCGTCTCGCAGGTCGGCAGGGCCGCCGCGGCCGGCGGTTCGGGTACCAGGCACCGCAGGCAGGCGGTCTGGCCAGGGAACACTGACATGACTCGGCCTTCGGCGCCGATCGCGCCACCGTAGACCCAGGGAATCCGTTCCCGGCAGGCGAACTCGTTGACGATGAACCGGGCCTCGAAGTTGTCGCTGCCGTCGACGATCACGTCGACGTCGGCGAGCAGGGCGGCGGCGTTGGCGGCCGTCAGGTCGGCGACGACCGGCTCGATCACCGCGGCGGAGTTGATCCGTGCGAGATGCCGGGCCGCCGCCGCCGCCTTGGGAACCCCCGCCGCCACGTCGGCCTCGTCGAAAAGGATCTGGCGGGGAAGGTTCGACGGTTCCGGAAGGTCACGATCGATGATCCGCACGCGGCCCACGCCGGCGCGGACCAGCGCCATCGCCACCACGCTGCCCAGCGCCCCGCAGCCGACGACGGCCACGCCGGCTCCCGCGAGCCGCTCCTGACCGACGGCTCCCAACGGCGGAAATCGCAGCTGCCGTGAATATCGCTCGAGATCGAATGCTGCCATGACGCGATGCTACCACGCGGCGACGACGTAGCCGGCCCAGTCCCGCGGCATGCGACCATCCGCGTCAGCCATTTCCCAGGCCGCCAGCCGCGCCTGCAGTCGGTCACACTCGCGCCGCAGCGCGTCCGGCGACGCCCGGTCATCCGCCCGGGAATGGCCGGGCGACTCCGGCCCGCGGCTCCGCGCGACGAGCGGTTTCTCGAAGCCCGGATCTCGCCATGCCCCGTGCGGCGTGGCCTCGCCGAGAAGATCGACGACGATGCAGTCGGCCGCTGCGACTCGTTCCGCAGCGACCGCTTCGGGCGGCTGCGCGCCGTCCACTTCGACCGCCACCAGCATGCCTGCAGCGGCGACTCGGATTGCGGCGGCGACGTCCGGGGTGCCCCGCGGCACGACGGCGATCATCGCCGCTGGATGGAGCGACCATGCCGCGATCCGCCGGGCCGCCGTCTCGCCGTCGAACGGGCGGCCCGCGGCATCCTCGAGCCTACAGACGATCGCCACACCAGCCTCGTCGGCAGCCGTCAGCAGCGAGGCATCCGGATCGCGGATCTCCGCCGCCGCGTGCAGCCCACGGAGCAGCTGCGGGGCGAATGCATCGCCCGTCATGCCTACCACCCGCGGCACCCAGCGACGGCCGTCGAGCCAGAGCGACCTCCGGCGGATCCCGAGCCGCCGCAGCCCCACCATGCAATCGAATGCCGACACAGGCCGATCGCCGTGAAGCAGCTGGGCCTCGAGCCGGTAGAGGTTCGGCATCTCGGGCGTCCAGAAGGCGGGCTCCGTAAAGCTGGCCCGGGCAGCGGCCGCGCCGTCGGCGCAGGACCGCAACGGAACCCGTGTCGGCAGCGTCGTATCGCGGCCGCGATGGGGGCCCGTCAGGCTCCCCGACAGGCTCGCCCCGCCGCCATCGTCCATCGGCGCCGCATCGAACACCCGCACCAGCACGTCGGCCCGGATCTCGTCGGCTCTGGTCGTGAGCACCGCGAGCGACGGCGGTCGGGAGGGCGTCACGATGGCCGACCGGCCGCAAACCGCTCCCGCGCCATCTCGCCGAGCCTGCGCAGGTCGAGCTTGCCCGAGCCGAGCATCGGCAGCTCGTGGATTTCCGCGAAGCTGTCGGCGGCGGGCACCCACAGGTTCGGCAAGCCCCGCTGCTGCAGGACCTTCACGACATCGGCTGGGGCACGCTCCGTCGGCATGTGGAACACGATCAGCCGTTCCCCCTTCGCCGCGTCGGGGACGGAGGTCACCACCGCCAGCAGCTCGCCCTCCGCCGCACCGAGCGCCTCGTTCACCGCCGCCTCGATGGTGAGGTGCGGCACCATCTCGCCGCCGATCTTGGAAAACCGACTCTCTCGGCCGGTGATCGTGATGAAGCCGTCCGCGTCGAGCTTCGCGATGTCGCCCGTGCAGTACCAGCCGTCGTGCACGACCTTCGCCGTCAGGTCGGGCCGGTCGAGGTAGCCCTGCATCACATTTGGGCCGCTGATCCACAGCATGCCCTCCTCGCCCACGGGCAATTCGCGCATCGTCTCGCGTTCCGTGATCCTCGCTCGGGAGCCGAGGATCGGCTTGCCGACCGTGCCTTCCCGGGCGTCGGGCGGCCGGCCGGGAACGTGCCGCGACGGCGGCACGTTGGCCGCGACCAGCGGCGACAACTCCGTGGCGCCGTACGCCTCACTCGGCCGCACGCCGAACCGCTTCTCGAACGCGTCGCAGACCTCCTGCGGCAGCTTCTCCGCCGCCCCGAACACCGCCTCGAGCGAGGAGAAGTCCTCGGCCGGCGTCCGCCGCGTATAGATTCGCAGGAAGGTCGGCGTGGCCATGAGGATCGTCGCGTGATGCTCGCGGGCCAGCCGGCCGACGACCTGCGCGTCGCGCGGATCGGTGTGGTAGACGACACCAGGCTCCAGCGCCAGGGGCGTCCACAGCGTGGTCGTGTAGCCATACGAATGGAAGAACGGCAGCACGCCGAGCGCCACGTCGGCCGGCGAGATGTGCAACAGGTTGTCGATGGCACGAACGTTCGAGCCGACATTCTCGACTGTCAGCACGACGCCCTTGGGATCGCCGGTGGAGCCCGACGTGAAAATCACCGTGAGCACGTCCTCGGGACGGATCCGATCCAGGCCGAGCAGCCGGTCGAGCAAGCCCAGGGGCGTGAACCGGGCATGCACGAACGCAGCCGCCTTGTCGAATGCGGTGAGCTGCTTTCGCATGTCGGCGGCGTCGAGCAACCGTGCACCGACGTCGAGCTTGACGCGGCCGAGGAATGCAGGGCTGGAGATGACGTGCCTGAGCCCGGCCCGCTCGATGCACAGGTCGAGGATCGGCTGCGTGGCGGTGTAGTTCAGGTTGACGCCCACTCGGCCCATCAGTGCGAGCGCCGCATTGACCACCGCCGCCCCGGCCGTCGGCGGCAGCAGGACGCCCACCATCCGCTCATCGGCGGCGAGCACCCTTTGCAGCACGCTCCGCGCCGCGAGGATCCTCGTCAGCAGGTCCAGTCCGGACAGCCGCGTGCCCAGGGAATCGGCCATCTTGAAGCGGCTGCCGGCCGTCCGGCAGGTCCGCAGCATTCGCCGCTGCAGCACCATCGGCTTCTCAGACGGCTGGGTCATGGTGACGTTCGGTCCAGCGGATGGACGCGGGCTCGTTGCCCGACTGTGATCAAGTATTAGAATCGCGGCTTCACGGACTGACCAGTTCCCGCCGGCCTCGACCGGCACACGCCGCGGAAAGCCGCGGAGTGGCCGCCACGGACCCCTCGATGCCCCGCTACCAGCCCTCCCGCATCGAGCCCAAATGGCAGGCCTGGTGGGATGCGCACCGCACCTTCGCAACGCCGCGGCTTCCGGCCGGCCGCAAGGTCTACGTGCTCGACATGTTCCCATACCCCAGCGGGGACGGCCTGCACGTCGGGCATCCGGAAGGCTACACCGCCACCGACATCGTTGCCCGGTTCGAGCGGATGCGGGGCACGAGCGTCATGCACCCGATGGGGTTCGACGCCTTCGGCCTGCCCGCGGAGGAACATGCGATCCGCACCGGCACCCCGCCGCGGGAGAGCACGCAGCGGAACATCGAGACCTTCCGGCGTCAGCTCAAGATGCTCGGGTTCAGCTACGACTGGGATCGTGAGCTGGCCACGACCGATCCGGACTACGTCCGCTGGACGCAGTGGATCTTCCTGCAGCTCTTCGACACGTGGTTCGACGCGGCACTGCAAAAGGGCCGGCCCATCGCCGAGCTGCCGATCCCGGACGACGTCGCCGGCAGGGGGACCGCTGCCGTCGCCGCCTACCGCGACGCCCACCGGCTCGCCTACCAGTCCGAGGCCCCGGTGAACTGGTGCCCCGCCCTCGGCACGGTGCTCGCGAACGAGGAGGTGATCGGCGGGGTGAGCGAACGGGGCGGCCATCCCGTGGTGCGGATCCCGCTCCGCCAGTGGATGCTGCGGATCACGGCCTACGCCGACCGCCTCGACCGCGAGCTCGACGGCCTCGACTGGCCGGCGAGCATCAAGAAGCTTCAGCGGGACTGGATCGGCCGGAGCACCGGCGCCGAGGTCGACTTCCACATCGCCCCGGACGCGGGTGACGAGGCCGCCGTGCTCGCATGGAAGCGGCATCGGGCCACGGGGGGCTTCCCGGAACGGGCCCCGGACGACGTGCTCCGCGTCTACACGACACGCCCCGACACGCTCTACGGCGTGACGTTCATGGTCGTCGCGCCGGAGCATCCGCTGCTCGACAGGCTGACCACGCCGGCGCAGCACGAGGCGATCCGTGCCTATCGGGAAGCAGCCGCTCGCAAGAGCGACCTCGACCGCACCGACCTGGCCCGCGAGAAGACCGGCGTGTTCACCGGCTCCTCGGTCGTTCACCCGCTCACGGGCGGGCGGATCCCGGTCTGGGTCGCAGACTACGTGCTGGCGACGTACGGCACCGGTGCCATCATGGCCGTGCCCGCCCACGACGACCGCGACTTCGAATTCGCCAAGACCTTCGGACTCGACGTGATCACCGTGGTCGAACCCGCCGGGGACGCCTCCGCGCCGGCAGAGCCCCTGTTCACGGGCCGCGGCCGGGCCGTCGCCTCGGGCCCCTACACCGGTCTGTCCACCGACGCGTTCATCGAACGGGTCGCGGGCGACCTGGCCGCCGCTGGCCTCGGGCGCCCTGCGGTGAACTACAAGCTCCGCGACTGGCTCTTCAGCCGGCAGCGGTTCTGGGGCGAACCGTTCCCGATCCTCCACGAGCTCGACGCCTCCGGCGCCCCCACGGGCGTGCTCCGCGCGGTCGAGGAGCGCGAGCTGCCGGTGAATCTCCCCGACCTCACTGACTTCCGGCCTGGCACGACGCCGGAACCGCCCCTGGGCCGCTCCGGCCCGGAGTGGCTCGTGGTGGAGCGGGATGGCAGGCGGTACCGCCGCGAGACCAACACCATGCCGCAGTGGGCGGGCTCGTGCTGGTACTACCTGCGGTTCCTCGACCCGCGGAACGCCGGGCGGTTCATCGATCCCGACGTGGAGCGGGCCTGGATGCCGGTCGACCTCTACGTCGGCGGCGCCGAGCACGCGGTGCTCCACCTGCTCTACAGCCGGTTCTGGCACAAGGTGCTCTACGACCGCGGCCACGTCTCCCATCCGGAGCCCTTCGGGAAGCTCGTCAACCAGGGCATGATCCTGGGCGAGATGGAATTCACCGGCTACCGCAGTGCCAAGGGGGGCTGGGTCTCGGCTGGCAAACAGGCCGAGGGCGATTCGCCGGTGCGCGTGCCGCCGGACCACGTGGAGAAGCAAGGGGAGCATTTCGTGCTCCGCGACGCGCCCACCATCCGGGTCGAGAGCCGGGCCTACAAGATGTCGAAGAGCCGCGGCAACGTGGTGAACCCCGATCAGGTGGTCCGCGACCACGGGGCCGATTCGCTGCGGCTGTACGAGATGTTCATGGGGCCGCTGGAGGCGACGAAGCCCTGGAGCACCGCCGGCGTGGGCGGGGTCCGCGGTTTCCTCGACCGCTGCTGGCGGCTGATCGTCGACGAGCGGGCCGAGGAGATCGTGCTGGCCCCGCAGGTGTGCGACGCCCCGCCGACCGACGACCAGCTTCGCGAGATCAATCGCACGATCGACAAGGTGACCAGGGACATCCAGGCCCTCTCCTTCAACACGGCGATCGCGCGGATGATGGAGTTCGTGAATTTCTGCACGCC
>JBIJCD010000174.1:0-7314 GCA_044344895.1 Pirellulales bacterium
TCGGCGACCGCCACCGCGGCGGAGAGCACACCCGCCGCGCCGCACGCGCACCACGCGATGACGATGACGGCGGATCGGCCCGCCTCGCGCAGGCTCGCGCCGCGCCGCGTGGACTCAGATCCCGCGAGCACCGTGGATTTCACCGGACTCCTTCCCACGTGAAAGCCAAAAAACAGGCGCGTAGACGAGGCTTGGGCTTCCTCGTCTACGCGCTGCCGGGAATCCGCCGCAGCGGCTCCCTACGAGGTCTTGTAGACCACCGGTTGCCGGGGCTCAAGCCGCGATTTTTGGCGCGGAAAAGCCGCGGAAAAACCTCTTCGCGAACCTCCCAGACACCCCTCCCGGGTGGCGCTCGGGAGGGAGCAGGGCTGTCTACGGAGACTGCGCCGGCGGTGCGGGGGGCCAGGGGCAGTCTGATAGCTCCGCCAGCGCCAGCACGAGCGCCTGCGTGCCCAGGCGGCCATCGCCGCGGTCGGCCAGCCGCGCGTAGAGCGACTCCGCCAGCGCGAGCCCCGGCAGGCGGATGCCGAGGCGGCGGCACTCGTCGAGCGCCAGCCGCATGTCCTTGACGATGTGCTCCACCATGAATCCGGGCGCGAAGTCGCCGCGCTCGATCCGCGGCGCGAGGTTCGTCAGCGACCAGCTGCCCGCCGCCCCGGGCGTGATCGCCCGCAGGGTGGCCTCGACGTCGAGCCCGGCGCGATGCGCGTAGAGCAGGGCCTCGCACATGCCGATCATGCCCGAGGCGATCGCGATCTGGTTGACGAGCTTCGTCTGCTGTCCGCTGCCCGGACCGCCGCAGGCGACCACCGTACCAGCCACCGCCCGCCAGCACTCGGCCAGGGCCTCGCGCGGCGGATCGTCGCCCCCGACCATCACCGTGAGCGTGCCCTCGCGGGCGCCGCGATCGCCTCCCGACACCGGCGCGTCGAGGCTCCACGCGCCCCGGTCACGCGCCGCGGCGGCGATCTCGGCCGCCAGCGCCGGGGCGCTGGTGGTGTGGTCGACGACGATCGCGGCCGGCCGGAGCCCCGAGAGCACGCCGGTGCCGCCGAGGATCACCTCGCGGACGTCGGCCGGATGGCCCACCATCGTGAAGACCACGTCGCTGGCCCGGGCCACGGCGGCGGGCGAGTCGGCCCAGGCGGCACCGCGACCGAGCAGGTCGTCGGCCTTCGCGCGCGTCCGGGAGAAGAGCGTCAGTGTGAAGCCGGCGTCGAGCAGCCGCCCGGCCATGGAGCGGCCCATCACGCCGGTGCCAATCCAGCCCAGCCGCGTCGCGCCGGGCCGCGCCGCCGCGGGCGACTCGCGCCGGGTCACCATCGGTCCACCGGTCGGTCGAGCACCTCGCGCAGCAGGATGGCCCGCCGGGTCGCCGCCGGGCTGCGAAGCAGTTCCGCCAGTTCGGCGGTGAGGGAACTCGGGCGCGGTGTCGCGGCATCCGGTCCGGCAGCCTCGTTTCCGAGTCCGCCGCGGGTGTGCGCCAGGTCGTGCGAGAAGGCGTCCTGAACGTGCCGCGCGACCGCGTCTCCCTGCGCGGGGGCGGCCGGCGGTTGTGCCGGCCGCGGCTGCAGGCCCGCCTCCGGCTTCCGTTCGCGCGGCGGCCGTGCCGTAGCCGGGCGATCGGCCCGCGGCTGTTCGCTGGGCCGCGGTGTCGCCGCCGCCGGCCGTGGCTGGCTGCGCTGCGGCTCGTCCCGCCGACGGTCGCCGGCGGCCGCCGGGCCCGGCGGCTGCCGGCCCTGCCCCGCGGCCGACTGCCGAAGAAACTCCTCGATCTGTCGCTCCAGTTCCGACCGCACGTCTCCGGCCGGAACAGGCTGCGGCCGGAGCCGATCGATCCGCACCGGCGGCTGCGGCCGCTGCCCGCCTCCCTGCAGCCGGCGGAAGACGGCGAACACCTGCGACACGAACCAAAACGCCACGAACAGCAAGGGCAGCAGCGCCTCGAGCCAGTCGAAGCCGGCGGCGAGGAGCGGGCAGATGGTCATCGGCATGGGCGTCATGGCACCGCCGCGGCGCCGGGGGTGGTTCCGGTGGCGATCGTCCGCCGCATGTCGGTGTCGGCCTGGAGGTTGCGCAACTTGTAATAGTCGAAGATGCCGAGCTGCCCGGACGTGAGCGACTCGGCCACCGCCTTGGGCACCGCGGCCTCAGCCTCCACGAGCGCCGCCCGGCTCTCCTCGATGCTGGCCACCATCTCCTGCTCGCGGGCCACCGCCATCGCCCGCCGGCCCTCGGCGTTGGCGCGGGCCACGCGGGTGTCGGCCTCGGCCTGGTCGGCCTGCAGCCGGGCGCCGATGTTGGCGCCCACGTCGATGTCGGCGATGTCGATGGAGACGATCTCGAACGCCGTGTTGGCGTCGAGCCGCCGCGCCAGCACCGTCTTCGAGATCATGTCGGGGTTCTCCAGCACGTCGGTGTGCCGTTCGGCGGCGCCGATCGCCGACACGATCCCCTCGCCGACCCGCGCGATGATCGTCTCCTCGGTCGCGCCGCCGATGAGCTGGTTGAGGTTGGTGCGGACGGTGACGCGGGCCTTCACCTTCAGCTGCACGCCGTTCTTGGCCACGGCGTCGAGCGACTCGCGGCCGCTGTTCCTGCCGGGGCAGTCGATCACCTTCGGGTAGACGCTCGTCTGCACCGCCTCGCGGACGTCGCGGCCGGCCAGGTCGATCGCCGTGGCGAGCTTGAAGTCGAGCTCCTTGATCTTGGCCTTGTTGGCGGCGATCAGCGCCTGGATGACCAGCGGCACGCGGCCGCCGGCCAGGTAGTGGGCCTCGAGCGCCTGCTTGGTGACGCCGCTGGAGTCGCCGAGCCCCGCCTGCACGGCCATGATCTTGCTGCGCACGATGACGGTCGGGTTGACCTTCTTGAAGCTCATCGCCACCAGGTCGAACAGTCCGATCCCCGCACTCGACGCGTACGACTGCAGCCACAGCCGCAGGTAGCGAGCCAGCATCGCGAACACCATCAGGAACGCGAGGATTCCCAGGCCGATCAGGATCAGGGGCAGCATCGGGACGGACTCCGGTGGCGACGGATAGCTTCTGTAGCCTTGTTCCGGTTCGGGCACCGGTCAAGCAGCGGGGGGCTCGAGACCGTCGAAGTCGAACGATTCCAGCGTGGGAGAGAGGGCGGTCGTGCCGCCCGGCGCCGGTTTTTCCGGCGGTTCCTGCTGCGCGGGCGGCGGCGCGGCCGCGGGCTCCGCCCGACGGACGACGACCGCGGTGCCCTGCGCACCGATCACGTCCACCAGCGTGCCCGCGTCGATCGGCCCGCTCTCGCTCATCGACTCGACGACGACGCCGTCGATTTCCACGCCTCCCCACGGCAGAAGCTCGCTGACGGTGCGACCCTGGCGGCCCACGAGTTCGCGGGCCCGCTTCCGCCGCGCCGGATCGGGCAGGAGCTCCGCGGCATCGGGCGGCGGCGGCAGCACCCGCCGCCCCAGCGGCGTCTCCGGGAACCATCTGAACGCCACCGCGAGCACTGCCGGCACCGCCAGCACGACGACTCCCAGCGCCGCCATGCCCGCCACCGCGCCCTGCTCGAGGAACGCCGTCGCGATGCCCGCCACGAGGGCCAGCACGCTCACGAACCCGAGGATGCCGCCCGACGGCACGAACACCTCGAGCACCATCACGCCCAGGCCAATCAGGATGAGCACGAGGACCCAGAGCAGCGTGTTCATGCCCGACCACCAGGATCCGGCGCATCCCGCGGTGTGAGCGTCGGCCGCACGAGCACCCGGCCGCCACGGACCTCGACGACGCGGACCTCCATGCCCGGCTCCACGAGCGCCCCGTCGCTGGTCACGTCGTGGATCCGGCCGCCGATCCGCGCCTTGCCGGCGGGGGCCAGCCGGGTGGTCGTCGTGCCGTCGAGGCCCACCAGTTCCTCGAGCATGTCCTGCTCGACCACGTCGACGTCGGCCGGCGGCGGCTCGAGCAGCACGTTACGAAACATCGGCGTCGCGGGCAGCCAGCGCCGCACGAGCATCGCCAACGCCGCCACGCCGCAGGCCGCCCCCAGGATGCCCAGCAGCGACCATTGCAGCTGCCGGATCTGGTAGTCGTTGGCCGGCAGCACGAACGACTGGCTTGCCAGCACGATCGAAGCGATCACCAGCACGCCGCCCCCCAGACCGAGCACGCCGAACCCGGGCAATACGAAGATCTCGGCGGCCAGGCAGAAGAGTCCGGCCAGGAATAGCATCACCTCGAGCCAGCCAGACGTGCCGTGCAGGTACTGGCTCCAGAAGTAGACGATGAACGCCACCATCGAGACGAACCCGCCGAGTCCGAAGCCGGGCGTGTGCAGCTCGATGTAGAGGCCCGCGCCGCCGATGAGCAGCAGCAGCCAGGCGAGTCCGGGGCTGGCCAGCGCGTCGAGCAGCCGATCGGCCCAGCCCGGCTCGGCGACGGTGATGTCGCCGGTGAGCCCGTAGGCGCGGATGAAGCCCTGGAAGTCGTCGACGACGTGCGTGGCCAGGCCGAGCGACTCGGCCGACCGGCCGGTGAGCTGCAGCGGCCCCGTGCCCACCCGCGCGCCGGTCTTCCAGGCATCGCGATCGTTCCGGGCCGCCAGTTCCTCGGGGCAGAAGTAGTCGACGCGGCCCGTCTCCTGCTGCGTGGCCTGATCCACCTCGAGCCCCGGCACGGCCGTGGCCACGCGGAGCGACCAGGAGCGGTCCCGCCGCTTGGCCACGCCCTCCCGCCAGGCCGCGACCACCGCGGTGGCCTGCCGGCCGCGGATCGCCGCGTCGCCCTCGCCGCCGAGCACGGCGTCGGGATGCATCACGAGCTCGTCGCAGGCCAGGGCCATGAGCGCGGCGTCTCCCCGGGCCTGCCGCGGCACGTAGGCCACGGTCCGCACCTCCGCCGGATCGAAGGCCGCCAGCCGTCCCGCCAGCACGAGGCTCTGCTCCGGGCTGCCGCCGGCGCTGTCGACCCGGATGCAGAGGAGATTCGCGCCGTCGGCGACTGCCCGTTCGAGCTGCTGCCGCGCCCGGGCCACCACGTCGCCCGTGACGGGCCCCGCGACCACGACCTGCGCCGCCTTCCAGCCGCCGTTGGCCGCCGGGTCGACCGCGACGGCCCGCTCGTCGACGCCGAGGCTCCGCGCCAGCTCGGCCGGCGTGCGGGCGAGCTGCCGCACGAAGCCCAGCTCGCGGGCCCGCCGACCGGTGAGCGAGAGCGGCTCGGGCTTGAGCTCCTCGACCGCGAGCACGGCGGTCTTCCGCCGCAGCGGCTCGAGCTCCGCCGCCGTCACGAACTGCTCACCGTCGTCGGTGGAGGCGCGGACGACGCGAGCCGCGGGGTCGAGCAGCGCCAGGGCGACCGCCGGCGGGACCGTGCGGCGGCGGCCGGCGAACTGCACGTAGGCGGCCCGCACGGCATCGTCGACCACCGGCTCGTCGGCGTTGGCCGGCCCGAGTACGGCGTCGGGCGGCATCACGATCTCCTCGCAGGCCAGCGCCACGAGCACGGCGTGGCCCGTCACCCCGTCCGGCAGGAAGGCCACCGTCTTCACGCCGTCGAGGCGGCTGTCGCAGAGGAACCTCGCGAGCTCCAGCGCGCGGCCGAAATCGCTCCCTCCAGTGCCCCCCTCGGGGGCCGCGTCGAACCGCAGCACGAGCACGCCCCGCTCCTTGCCCCGCTTCAAGCGGTCGAGCTGCCGGAGGATCGCCGCCTCGACCTGCGTATCGCGGGTGCCGGTGATCGGCAGCCTGACCGACACCGCGACCGCCTCGGCGGCCGCGCCGGCGGAGGAGAGGGCCACGGCCAGCGCCGCGGCGACGGCCGCGATCCGCCACGTCGTGGCAGCCGTCCGGCGGTGACGCATCGCTGGCCTCGAGGGGGATGGCGGAAGGACGATCCTCGAATTCTAAGACGGTGGCAGCGGGAGTCAAAAAAACGAACGCGTGGGCGCAGCCAGAGCACATTGGTTCGCCGGTCTGCGGCGTGCTCACGAGCCGGGGATCGGCGGCAGCTCGACGAGCGTATGGGCTCAGCGGCCTTCGCGAGGAGACTTCCGCCGTCCCCGGCGGCGCGTTTCCCTGCGACGCCTGCGCGCCGCCACCGGCACTGGGTATAGTGCCCGGCCATGAGCACACCCGCCACCGATTCCGCAGTGATCCGCGAGCTCGTCGGCCTCGTCGAAGCGAAGGCCCTCCGCCGCGGCACATTCCGCCTCGCCTCCGGCCGCGAGGCCAGCTTCTACCTCGACGCCAAGCAGGTCGTCCTCGATGCCCACGGCGCGATGCTCGTGGGCCGGGCCATCCTCGAGCGGCTGCGGTCGCTGGGCCCCCTGCCCGACGCCGTCGGCGGCATGTCGATCGGCGCCGATCCGATCACCAGCGCCGTGGTGACGATGGCGGGCGTCGAGGGGCTGCCGCTCAAGGGCTTCATGGTCCGCAAGGAGCCCAAGGACCACGGCACCAAGAAATACGTCGAGGGCCCCGTGCAGCCGGGGCAGCGGGTGGTGATCGTCGAAGACGTCACGACCACGGGCGGCTCGTCGCTGCTGGCGATCGATCGCGTCCGCGACTTCGGGCTCGTGGTCGAGCGGGTGTTCACGGTCATCGACCGGCTCGCCGGCGCCGAGGCGGCCTTCGCCGCCCGTGGCATCCCGCTTGAGTCGCTGGTGACGATCCGCGACCTCGGCCTCGAGCCGGAGTGACCCGGGAGCACTGCACCGGCGATTTGCATGGCGACGGATGCCCGCCGTAGGCTGTCGCCATGAGGCTTCCCGACCCCGGACACCCTCTGGCACTGGCCGGCATCGCGATGGCGTGCCTGTGCCTCGCCCCCGGGGTGGCCCGCGCCGCCGCGGAGCCCTCGCCGGCGGAGATCGAGGCCCTCGTGCAAAGCCTCGGGGCAGACGACTACGCCCAGCGCGAGGCGGCGGCCGAGAAGCTCAACGCCCTGGGCGCGGCGGCGGTCGATCCGCTCCTCGCCGCGGCCGAGATGAGCGGCGATCTCGAGGTGGCGCTGCGGGCGCGGTGGCTCGTCGACGCCATCCCCGTCGACACGCCCCAGGATGCGCCCGCGGTGGCGAAGCTGCTCGAGCACTACAAGCGGAAGACGTTCGCCGAACGGGTGCAGGTGATGCACCGGCTCCTGCGGATCGATGACGACGAGGGCATCGAGCCGCTTGCGCGGATCGTCCGCCTCGACCGCTCGGCGCTCGGTTCGCGCGTCGCGGCCGCCCTCCTGGCCCGCGAGTGGCAGCCGGACGATCCGGTCTGGCCCTCGATCCGCGACCGCATCGCCGCGGCGATCGGCGCGAGCAATCGGCCCGCCGCCCGGTTCC
>JBIJCD010000094.1:0-10145 GCA_044344895.1 Pirellulales bacterium
TGGGGGATCGTGCTGCTCTACGGCGGCGGGATGGCGCTGGGCGAACTCTCCTTCTCCACCGGCCTGGCCAGCGCCCTGGGGCGGAGCTTCACCGCCTGGCTGCCCGCGGGCGCCGGCAACACCCCCGCGCTCGTGGCGGCCGCCAGCCTCGTGGGCCTTGTCATCAGCGAGTTCACGAGCAACACCGCCAGCGCCAACATGGTCGTGCCGGTCGCCATCGCCCTGGCGCAGGCCAGCGGCGGCGACGCGCTCGTGGCCGCACTGGCCGCGACGTTCGCTTCGAGCCTCGGTTTCATGATGCCCGTGAGCACGCCCTGCAACGCCATCGCGTATGGATCCGGGCGGATTCCACTGCGGTCGATGATGAAGAGCGGCGCGGTGCTCGACGTGGCCGGGGTGATCGTGATCACTGCGGCGATGCTGCTGCTCCGCTCGATCTGGCGGGCCGCATGACCCTGAGGCCGATCATCCGCAGGATTTCGACGGCGGCCGCCGCCGCAGGCTTGACCGGGTTTTCGGCGGTTTTAGACTCTGAGGGGAGGCCTCGATTGCGGCAGCCTCCGCTGGCCAGCCGTTTTCTTCCCGCGAGGATCTCCGTCCGTGCCCGGCACATGCGTCATCGGTCTGCAATGGGGTGACGAGGCCAAGGGCAAGCTCGTCGACATCCTTACGGAAGACCACGAGATCGTCGTCCGTTACCAAGGGGGCGCCAACGCCGGCCACACGGTGGTCTCCAAGGGGCAGACCTGGAAGCTCTCGCTCATCCCCAGCGGCATCCTCCGCGACGACGTCACCTGCGTGGTCACCGGCGGCGTCGCCCTCGACCCGGCGAGCGTCATCAAGGAGATCGACGGCCTCGAGGCCCGCGGCATCCGCGTCGCCGGCAAGCTCCTGCTCAGCGACCGGGCGCACCTGGTCTTCCCGTGGCACGTCGCCGAGGACCGGGTGCTCGACGGCAGCCTGTCGGGCGGCGAGGCGATCGGCACGACCGGCCGCGGCATCGGCCCTTGCTACCGCGACAAGGTCGGCCGGTCGCTCGCGATCCGCCTCGGCGACCTCTACCGCGACGAGTTTCAAAGCCGCCTGGAGCACATCGTCGGCATCAAGAACGAACTGCTTGCCGGGTCCTCCGAACGGCTCGACGCGGCCGCGATCCTCGCCAACTCCCGGCGGCATGCCGAGCGGCTGCGGCCCTACGTCGCCGACACGACCTCGTTCCTGCTCGACAGGATCGAGGCGGGCAGCCGCATGCTCTTCGAGGGGGCGCAGGGCGCGCTGCTCGACATCGACCACGGCACGTTTCCCTTCGTCACCAGCAGCAACTCCTCGGGCGTCGGTGTCGCCAGCGGCTCGGGCGTGCCGGGACGCTGGATCGAACGTGTGATCGGCGTCGTGAAGGCCTACTCGACACGGGTGGGCGGCGGACCGATGCCGACGGAGCAGGCCAACGCGATCGGTGAGCACCTCCGCGAGCGCGGCCGCGAGTACGGCACCGTGACGATGCGGCCCCGGCGGTGCGGCTGGTTCGACGCCGTGGCGGCCCGCTACACGGCCCGGCTGTCGGGGGTCGACGAGCTGGCCGTGATGCTGCTTGACGTGCCGGGCGGCCTCGATGAACTGAAGATCTGCACCGCCTATTCCATCGACGGCCGGCAGACGAGCCACTTCCCCAGCCACGTCGACGACCTCAAGAAAGCCGTGCCCGTCTACGAGACGCTGCCGGGCTGGCGGGAGGAGCTCTCCGCCGTCCGCAGCCACGATGCGCTGCCCGCCGCGGCCCGAGGGTATCTTGCCCGGATCGGCGAACTGCTCGGCCGGCCGGTGTCGATCGTGTCGGTCGGCCCCGACCGGGAGCAGACGATCTTCTGCGAACGCCCCGCCCATCTGCAGGCATCATGGCCACGCCCCCAGCACCGCACGCCGGCGAACGCCTGACGCCCGCGGTCCCGGCGCCGGCCACGACGCAGGGCGGGCCCGGCGACCGGCGTCCCCGCCACGTCGCCATCATCATGGACGGCAACGGGCGCTGGGCGCAGCAGCAGGGACTGCCGCGGATCGAGGGACATCGCCGCGGCGTGGCCAGCGTCCGGCGGATCACAGAGCACTGTGCCCGCCTGGGACTCGAGCAGCTCACGCTCTACTGCCTCTCCAGCGAGAATTGGCGGCGGCCGACCCACGAGATCCAGTTCCTGATGCATCTCCTCGAACAATACCTGGTCGAGGAGCGCGGGCGGCTCATGCGGGAGCGGATCCAGCTCTCGATGATCGGCCACCGCGACGCGCTGCCGGCCTCGACGCTCGCCGCGCTCGACCAGACGGTCGGACTGTGCGCCGGCAACGACGGTCTGCGGCTGTGCCTGGCGATCAACTACGGCTCTCGGGCCGAGATCGTCGACGCCGCCCGGCAACTCGCCCGCGAGGCGCGCGACGGCGCGATCGCACCGGCACAGATCGACGAGGAGGCGTTCGCGGCCCGCCTCGGCACCGCAGGCATGCCCGATCCGGATCTGCTCATCCGCACGGCCGGCGAGATGCGGGTGAGCAACTTCCTGCTCTGGCAGATCAGCTACGCGGAGCTGTGGGTGACCGACGTGTGCTGGCCGGATTTCACCGAGCAGCATCTCGACGCGGCGTTCGCTGCCTTCGCCGCACGCGAACGGCGCTTCGGAGGACTGGGGCCATCGTGAACCATTCCGAAGCGTCCGCGCCGACGACGGCGGGCCCCCGCGGCGGGTGGCCGGCGGCCTTCGGCTTCAGAGCACTGTCCGCGGCCCTCGTCACCGCCACGTTCGCCACGCTCGCCTGGGCCGACTGGACGCAACTCGGCGGCGCGAAGCCGGCGTGGTGGCTGCTGCCGCTGGCGGCGGTGCTGGCGGTGGGCGGCGTCCACGAACTCGGCGGGCTTTTCGCCCAACGCGGCATCAAGCTGCCGATGTGGCTGCTCCGGCCGGCGAGCATGGGGGTGGTGCTCTCGGCGGTGGCCGCCACCGAGCTCTCCGACCTCAGGTTTTTCGGGGATTCACCCGCGGCGGCGCTGGTGGAGATGGGCTGGCCGGCGGTGGCGATCGCCCTCGCCGTCATCGGGCTCTGCGCCGTCGAGATCGCCGGCTACCGCCCCGGTGGAGGGTCGATCGAGCGGCTGGCGGCGGGCAGTTTTACGGTCGTCTACGTGGGGCTGCCGTTGGCCTTCATCGTGAGCCTGCGGCTGTTGTGCGCACACGACGCTGATCCGGAGGATTCGCATCGCGGGCAGCACATACACGGCATGCTGCCGCTGCTGAGCCTCGTCGCCGTGGTGAAGGCGGGGGACATCGCGGCCTACGTGGTGGGCTCGCTCGTGGGCCGGCATCGCATGGCGCCGATCCTCTCGCCCGGCAAGACATGGGAGGGCGCGGCGGCGTCACTGGCCGGCTCGCTGGCCGCCGCGTGGGTCGCGCTCGAGATGTATCGGACGAACGGGCAGGCCGGGCCATGGGGTGGCTGGCCGCTCTACGGCGCGCTCGTGGGCCTCGCCGGCATGGCAGGCGACCTGGCGGAGTCGCTCGTGAAGCGGGAGTGCGGCGTTAAGGACTCTGGCCGATCGCTCGGCGGGCTCGGCGGCGTCCTCGACCTCATCGACTCGCTCCTCTTCGCCGCGCCGGTGGCCTGGCTGCTCTGGGTCGCCGGCGGCCGGTAAATTGGGGCGATTGCCGGGAAAAACGACCGTTTTCGGCCGGTCGACGGGGCAGCGGGTATACTCGGAAGTCGTCTTCGTCGTTCTGCCCCTCCGAGACCGCTGGCGCAGCTACGCGCCACGGGCTTCGATGCCCCGCACGTCCATCGCGGTCGTCGACTCGAAGAGACTCGTGGCCATCTTCGGGCCCAGAGACCAGCATCTTCGCCGGATCCGCGCGACCCTCGGGGTGGGCGTGTCCGCCCGCGACGATTCGATCCATATCGAGGGGGAGGAGCCGGCGGTGCTACGGGCCGCCGAAATCTTCGAGCAACTCGACCGGATCGCTCGCGAGCACGGAGCCGTCGACCCGGCCGACGTCACGCAGCTCCTGGCGCCGGGGGGCGAGAGTGAGGCTTCCCGCCAGCTCGAGCCCATCGAGGTGCATCGCCCCGGTCGGCAGGTGCAACCCCGGTCGGCGGGCCAGGCGGCCTACGTGCGGGCGATCCGCGACCACGACATCGTCATCTGCAGCGGCCCCGCCGGCAGCGGCAAGACTTTCCTCGCCGTGGCCCTGGCCGTGGCGGCCCTGCGGGCGGAGCAGGTCCGCAAGATCGTGCTCGTGCGGCCGGCCGTCGAGGCGGGCGAGAGCCTGGGCTACCTCCCCGGCGATCTGCAGGCGAAGATCAATCCCTACCTGCGGCCCCTGCTCGACGCCCTGCGCGAGATGATGGACTACGAGCTGCTCAAGCGGCTCACGGAGCAGGACGTGGTCGAGATGATCCCGCTGGCCTACATGCGCGGCCGCACGCTCAACAACGCATTCATCATCCTCGACGAGGCACAAAACACCACCGTCGCCCAGATGAAGATGTTCCTCACGCGGCTGGGCATGGGGTCGAAGATGGTGATCTCCGGCGACGTGACGCAGATCGACCTGCCGTCCAATCGCCGCAGCGGTCTCGTCGACGCGATGGAGCGGCTCGATCGCGTCCGGGGCTGCGGCCGCGTGCAGCTCGGCGGCTGCGACATCGTCCGCCACCCGCTGGTGCAACGGATCGTCGAGGCCTACGGCGACTGAGCTCGTGCCATGACCATCGCGCCCTCCTCCTACCGTCGCCGCGTGAAGCGCGGGTCCTCAGTCGAGGGCCCGCAGGGCTTCTGGGGCACGCTGCTCGAGAGGGTGTCGCGGTCGGAGGTGCTGCTGCGGCTGGCGCTCTGTGCGGCCGCGGGAATCATCCTGCTGATCCTGATGCAGGGCTGGCACGAGCCCTTTCCCTACCGCGAGGGCATGGTGCCGCCCCGCGGGATCGCCGCCCGTGTGCCGTTCGAGAAGCCGGACGCGGATCGCACCAAGGCCGCACAGGAGCGTGCCGCCGCGCAGGTGCGCGTGGTCTACGCACAGGACAAGGCGCCGATCGTGAGGCTCCGCGACGGGCTCAAGAATCGCCTGGCGGAGATCGCCGCGGCCGAAGCCCTCACCGCGTCGTCGCGGGCGGCCTGGCTCGAATTCGCGCCCGATGCCGCGGCGTTCATCGACAAGCTGACGACCCCGGCCGACAAGGCGGCCGGCCAACCCCCAGTGGCACCCGAGCCCCCCGCGACCGACCAGGACAAGCCGGCCGACGCCGCCCCGGCCGACGTCGCCCCGACGGCCGCGGTGGCGGAGAAGACCGCCGAAAAAACCAGCGGCGAGAAGACCGCGGACAATCCGAGCGAGAAGCCCGCCCCCAAGGTCGACAAGCAGGTCGCGGAGGCCGAGCAGGCGTTTCAACGCTTCCGCGCCAGGATCGACACGAAAGAGCGGCTCCTCGAGTGCGAGAAGGGAATCGACAGAGCGTTCGCCCAGCTCGAGAACGTAGGCGTGCTCGAGAAGATCCAGCACGGCATCGACGAGGGCAGCCAGACGGAGATCGATGTCCATCCGCTGGGCAACGCCGCGGAACTGTCGCGGGCCCAAGTGGCCGACGTGCTCCTCGGCGAGGCCAAGGTGCGGCTGCGGGCGCGGCTCGACGAGGAGCTTGGCGAGGGGCCGCTCGCCGGGCGGGTGTTCACCTGGGTCGAGTCTCGGCTCCCGGGCACGCTCGAGGTCGACCGCGACGCCACCACGAAGGCCAAGAAGGAGGCCGTCGAAAAGACCCCGCAGCAGTTCGTACGGTACGCGGCCGGCGACCTCCTGGCCGACGCCGCCGCGCCGCTCGACGCCGAGACCATCCTGCTGCTCGAGCGGGAGCACGACGAGCACGTGCGACAGCAGGACGCCCGCCAGCGGATCGCCCGGGCGCTGTCGCTGTTCGGGCTGTTCGTCGCCATGTTCGCGCTGGCCGGCTTCTACATCCACATGCACCACCGCGAGGTGCTGGACGATCTCGGCCACGTGGCGACGCTCCTGTCGCTGTCGACCGTGACCGTGGTGCTGTGCCTGCTCTGTGCAGCCGAAGGATGGCGGGCCGAGATCGTGCCACTCCTCGTCTTCGCCATGACCGTGGCCATCGCTTACGACGAGGATCTCTCCCTGTTGCTCGCCGCCGAGGTGGCCCTCGTCGTGGTGCTCGGCCTCGGCCGAGGGCTGGCCGACTACGTCACGCTGACCGCCGCGGCGGCGGCGATGGTGTTCTGGATGGGCCGGATCCGCAGCCGCAGCAAGCTCATCTACGTCGGTCTGTGGGCTGGCGCCGTCGCGATCGCCACGCAGGTCGGCGCGACGATGCTGGAGGAGAGGCCTCTCGACATGCAGCTCGTCTACGACGCCGCCCGGACGGGATTGTGGACGCTCCTGGCCGGCTTCCTCATGACCGGGCTGCTGCCCTTCATCGAGCGGTCGTTCGGCGTGCTCACCGACCTGAGCCTGCTGGAGGTGGGCGACGTCGCCCACCCGCTCCTGCAGGAACTCGTGCGCCGGGCCCCGGGCACCTACAACCACTCCATCAATGTGGCGAGCATCGGCGAGGCTGCCGCCGAGGCGATCGGCGCCCGCGGCCTGCTGGTGCGGGTCGGCGCCTACTTCCACGACGTGGGCAAGATGCTGAAGCCGGCCTACTTCATCGAGAACCAGGGCCAGGAGAACCGGCACGAGTCGCTCGTCCCGGCGATGAGCACGCTGATCATCATCGCGCACGTCAAGGAGGGCGTTGAACTGGCGCGGCAGTACAACCTGCCCCAGCCGATCGTCGACATCATCGCGGAGCACCATGGCACCACGCTGGTGGAATACTTCTACCGTCGCGCCACGGAACTCTCGCATGCCGACCCCAACGGCACGGAGATCGACGAGCAGAACTTCCGCTATCCAGGGCCGAGGCCGAGCTCGAAGGAATCGGCCGTGATGATGCTCGCCGACGCCGTCGAGAGCGCCAGCCGTGCGCTCACCGAGCCCACCCCGGGGAGGATCGCCGGTCTCGTGCACGACCTGGCGATGAAGCGGCTGCTCGACGGCCAGTTCGACGAGTGCGGCCTCACCCTCCAGGAGCTGGAGACGATCGAGAGCAGCCTGGTCAAGAGCCTCACCGCGGTGTATCACGGCCGCGTGAAATATCCCGACCAAAGGACGGCGTAGTGTCCCCGTCGCCCGTCCGTCCCGCCCCCGCGGCGATCACCGTCGACGTGACCGACCGCCAAAAGATCCTGCGGGTGTCCCACCGGTGGCTGGTGGCCATCGTGCGTCGAGCGCTGCGTGCCGAACGGATCGAGCGGGCCGAGATCGGCCTGGCACTCGTGGACGACCGCCGCATCGCGGACGTGCATCGCCGCTGGCTCGGCATCGCCGGCCCGACCGACGTGATCACCTTCGACCTCACAGCCGGCGGCGGCCCGCGGGCGTCAGCGGCACTTACCGGCGACATCGTTGTCAGCGCGGAAACGGCCAGGCGGATGGCCCGCGCCGCGGGCTGGACGCCACACCGGGAGCTCGCCTACTACGTGGTGCACGGCCTGCTGCACCTGACCGGCCACGACGACCGCACGCCGGAGGACCGGCGGAAGATGCGGGCCCGCGAGCGGGCCGTGATGAAGGCCTGCGGCCTGCCACCGCCGCGGCCGGCCACAGGAGCACTCCGCTTATGAACACGATGGAGTCGCTGGGCATCGAGTCGGCGGTCGCGTTGCTCGTGGTCGCCAGCCTGGCGGCCGTGCAGGCCCGCGCCGTCCGCGGCGCCCAGCGGCCCCGCCTGCTGGAGCTCTGCCGCCGGCGCGGCCGCCCGGATCACTACGATCAGATCGTGGCGGGCAGCGAGACGATCGCCTTCATCGCCGCGTCGGTCGTCGTCGTCGCCGCCGCCGTGGCCACGCTGCTGGCGTTCCGCGGCCTGCTGGCGGCTTCCGGCGGCGTGCTGGCGCTCGAGGTGTCGGCGGTCGCGGGCTGGATCGCGCTGGTCTGGCTCGTGCTCGTCGTGCTCCCCATGCTGCTGACGAAGTTCGCCGGTCCATGGATCGTGGTGGCGACCTGGTGGCTGTGGCGGCCGGTCGTGGGACTCGTGTCGCCGGCCGTGACCCGGCTGGCCGCAGCAGCAGCGGCGATCGGCCGCACGGCGGCCGGAGCGGCCGACGGCCGGGCGGCGGGCGAACGGCCCGAGGACGAGTTGCGGCTCGTGGTCGACGAGGCGCACCGCGAGGGCCGCATCGAGGGTGCGGCCCGCGACATGATCCGCGGCGTGATCGGCCTGGACGAGGTGCGGGTGGCGCAGATCATGACGCCGCGTACGCGGATGATCGCGATTCCGTTGTCGGCGGCCTGGGACGAGGCGGTGCGGCTGGCCGCCGAGAGCGGACACACCCGGCTGCCCGTCTGGGATCGCTCCGCCGACGACGTCGTCGGCATCCTGCACACGCGGGACGTGCTCAACCGCATGGCCGACGGCCTGGCGGCGCGGCAGCCGTCCGCCGGCGACATCCGCGGCATCCGGCCGCTCCTGCGGCCGCCCTGGTTCGTCCCCGAGGCGATGAGCGTCCAGAAGATGCTGCTGGAGTTCCAGCGTGGCAAAACCCACATGGCGATCGTCACCGACGAGTTCGGCGGCGTGTCGGGGCTCGTGACGATCGAGGACGCCCTCGAGGAGATCGTGGGAGAGATTGCCGACGAGCACGACGAAGCCTTCTCCGACGGCATTCGGACGGTGTCGCCCGACGTCTGCGAGGTCCTCGCGCACGTGCCGGTGTCCCGGCTCAACGAGCGGATGCAGGTGACGCTGCCCGAGGAGGAGGGCTACGAGACGGTCGGCGGACTCGTCTTCCACACGTTCGGCCGCATTCCCGAGGTGGGCGAGCGGATTGAGTCGCACGGCGCCGCGCTCGAGGTGCTGGCGGCCACCCGCCGCCGGCTCGAGCTGATTCGCGTCGAGCGGCTCGGCACGGACAGGCCGGGGGGCGGCGCGAACGATGGCGGCTGAGAAGGCACGGGCGATCGTCATCCGCAGCTCACCGTTCGGAGACTCGAGCGCCGTCGTGACGCTCTTCAGCCGGGAGTTCGGCAAGCTGCGGGCTCTGGCGAAGGGTGCCTGGCGACCGAAGGGGGCTTTCGATGCCGCCCTTGACCTGCTTTCGATCTGTCAGGTACTCGTCCTCCGCAAATCTGCGGGCGGCCTCGACTTGCTGACGGAAGCGAGCCTCGAGCACCGCTTCCGGGTCGGCGGCAGCGTGGCGGCGTTTCACGGTGGCATGGATGTCGCGGAACTGCTCGATGCCCTCACAGCGGATGGCGATCCACAGCCGGAACTGTTCGATGTCGCTCACTCCACCCTGCGCTTGCTGTCGGCCGAGGGCTCGTCCGTGGCCGAAACCGCGGCACGACGGCTCTCCGATGGCCAGGTCCGCGCGCTCGTCGCGCACGCCGAACTGGCGGTGCTCCGCCACGCCGGCCACGCGCCCGGACTGGGGCGCTGCGCGGAGTGCCGCCGTTCCGTGCCGACCACCGGCCGGGTCGCGTTCGGCATGCTCGACGGGGGCGTCCTATGCAACGAATGTCGCCGAGGCAAACGGGCGGTCGTGTCGGTGTCGTCCGACTGCCTGGCCGCTCTACGGCTCCTTGCCGGTTCAGCCGACGCCTGGCGGACGATCTCGCTTCCCGACGCCATCGACGGCGAGGTCCGCGCCGTGATGAACACACTGCTCTCACACCTGCTCGGCCGGCGACCGCGGGTCGCCCCACTGCTGCAGCCCCGGTCCCGCCCGCCGGCGGGGCGGCCCAGCTGACGATCACCCACCTTATGCCATTCTCTCCCGACAATCCGTCCCGCCGCTCTTCCGGCGGCCCGTACTCGCCGCGTGGCGTCGCGCGGGCGATGGTCGTGGCCTGCCTGGTCTTCGCGGCGGGCTGCGCCACGCTCAAGACGCCGACATGGCCGTGGGCGAAGTCCGGGTCCGGCGGCGACAAGGTGGCGGGAGAGCTCGGCGAGGACGCCGATTCCTCCGTGATCTCCTCGGAGTTCAACCCCACCGAGCAGGATTTCGGCTGGGACTACTTCAAGGGGGAAAACATCAAGAAGCGATGGAAGAAGAT